>CAYMBZ010000004.1:0-48383 GCA_964388835.1 uncultured Lachnospiraceae bacterium | reverse complement strand
GCTTCTGGATACCTCATAGTTAAAATCTACATGACCGGGAGTATCGATAAGATTTAAAACATATTCCTCCCCGTCATGCGCCTTATAGTTCAGCTTTACGGCATGCGCCTTTATGGTAATTCCGCGTTCACGCTCCAAATCCATATCGTCCAAAAGCTGTTCCTCCATGTCTCGCTCGTGTACTTCTCCGGTAAGCTCAAGCAATCTGTCCGCAAGAGTGGACTTTCCGTGGTCGATATGTGCTATTATACAAAAATTTCTTATTTTATCCTGCATAGTTCATCTCCGTAAATGATATTTTTCTAAAGCGGTAAATTCGGTACCGCGTTTAAATCAAGCCCCGCGCGCACTCCGCCAATATAGCCGTAATAGCCTGCGGCGGCAATCATGGCGGCATTATCTGTGCATAAAACCGGCGGCGGATAAATAACGTTTATTCCGTGTTTTGCACATCTTTCGGTCATTTTTTCTCTGAGCATGGAATTTGCCGCAACACCTCCGGCAAGTGCCACTGTTTTTGTGCCTGCAGAAAGCGCGCCGTCTATTGTATGTTCACACAGCGCATCGGTAACAGCCTCTTGGAAGCTTGCCGCAACATCCGCGCTGTTAATTTCTTCACCCTTCATTTCTGTCTTGTGTATGTAATTTATAACAGCTGTTTTTACACCCGAAAAGCTGAAATCCAGTGAATTTTTATCCATCCTCACTCTCGGGAACTCAATTGCATGCGGATTTCCCTCACGGGCAAGGGCATCCACAAGCGGTCCCCCGGGATATCCCAATCCCAAAACTCTTGCAATTTTATCAAAAGCCTCACCTGCCGCATCGTCGCGAGTTCGTCCCAAAACTTCAAAATCGGTGTAGTTCTTAACGTTAACGATATGGCTGTGTCCGCCTGATGCAACCAAACACACAAACGGCGGTTCCAAATCCTTATGTGCCGCAAAATTTGCCGTTATATGCCCCCTTATGTGATGCACCGGGACAAGCGGTTTTCCCGAAGCATATGCAAGCGCCTTCGCCGCAGAAACACCCACAAGCAGTGCCCCTACAAGCCCCGGTCCGTTTGTAACCGCAATCGCATCCACATCGCAAAGCTCCATTCCGGCTTTAAAAAGTGCTTCATCTATCACGGTGTCGATATTTTCTATATGCTTCCGTGAAGCAATTTCCGGTACCACTCCACCGTATTTTTTATGAAAATCGATTTGCGTATTTATAACATTGGACAAAATCTCCCGCCCGTTTTTGACAACGCTTGCCGCCGTCTCGTCACAGGAGCTTTCAATCCCCAAAATATATGTGTCCATTAAATTTCTCCCCGAATCATAATAATTGCATCTTCAATCGGGTCACGGTAAAAGCGTTTGCGTATACCGACTTTTTTAAAACCCGATTTTTCATATAATGCTATCGCGCCGTCATTGGATTTCCTGACTTCAAGCACTATTTGCTCGGCATCTTTCGCCGTTCTGATGAGCCTTTCCAAAATCCGCTCCGCAATGCCGCGGCGGCGAAATTCCGGAAGCACCGCAATATTGGTAATCTGACCCTCTCCCATAACAAGCCAAATTCCGCCGTAGCCGACAATTTTTTCATCCGCCTTTGCCACAAAATACCTTGCATGAGCACTTTTTGCCTCTTCCTGAAAAAGTTTTTCCGACCATGGCACCGCGAAACACATTTTATCAAGCTCAGCAAGCTCCGCCGCATCCCGCGGCTCCATTTCAACTATTTCCAACTCTGTCTGCCACCTTTAAAAGTGCCTCATAAAGCTTTTCGGCACATTCCTCATATTCCTTTACATCGCCGCCGTACGGGTCATCAATATCAAAATCAATTCCCGCATATTCGCACAAGGTATAAACCTTATCCGGCACTGTCTGCTCCAAAACCATCTTGTGCGCCGCCGTCATTGTAAGTATTAAATCGCTTTTTTCCAAGAGCTCGGTGTTTATACTTTGAGCATGATGCCCCAAAAGGTCGATATCATACTTTTTCATGGCGATTATCGCTTCATTTGAAGCCCCCTCGCCATCCGCTGCAAAAATACCCGCAGATTCTATTCTTACATCCAAATTTCTTTCAACCGCAATCTTATTGAAAAGTGCCGCCGCCATGGGAGAGCGGCAAGTATTTCCGGTACACACAAAAAGTACATTCATAATATTCCCTTTCATACGGCAAAAGCATGCCGCTATACGTAAATTATCTTATTGCCGGCGGATTTGTACAATCTGTTTTTAACCGCCAAGGCATATTCATCTTCAACCGAAAATTGGACAAAAACCACATCTATGCCCGCCAAATCAAAATTCCGCAACGCGGCAAACAGTACACCCGCAAATTCGCGGTTTCCGTTTCCCGAGGGCAGAAACAAATCAGCACTGTATTCCGCCGCATGTTCCGCAAGAACTCCGACCCTTTTGCCCGCCTTTTTTTCTTTCTCAACCAATTCCTTGATTTTATCTTGTGCCGCTTCTCTTTCGCCCTCAACAACCGTAACATCCGCATCCGGAGCATAATGCCTATACTTCATCCCGGGGCATTTAGGTTGCTGTGAAACCGTAACGGCTTCCGTTACGTGTCTGTCGATGCGCACATCACCGCACACGCTCTTTATTTGTTCAAGCGTTATTCCTCCCGGGCGCAGAACCGTAGGTACATCCGCCGTCAAGTCGATTATCGTGGATTCCACACCTACATCGGAATCACCGTCGCAGATTATGGCATCCGCTCTTCCGTACATATCGTGAATAACATGCTCCGCACGCGTAGGGCTCGGCTTTCCGGATAAATTCGCACTGGGCGCCGCTATCGGCACTCCGCATGCACGAATGAATTTTCTTGCGGTGGAATGTGCAGGTATTCTCACCCCGACGGTGTCCAGACCGGCGGTAACAGTATCACTGATTCCGTCCTTTTTCTTCAAAATCAGCGTAAATGGACCGGGAGCAAATTTTTCAAAAAGCTTCCTTGCGTTTTCGGGTATCTCCCTTGCCACTTTCTTTACATCCTCAATCTCCGCCACATGCACAATCAGAGGATTGTCAGAGGGTCTGCCCTTTGCTTCATATATTTTTTTTACCGCGTTATCATCAAATGCGGATGCGCCGAGACCGTATACCGTCTCGGTGGGAAATGCGACAATTCCGCCCACGCGGATTATTTCTCCGGCTTTTCCCATCGTCGTTTCATTGACTTCTTTAATTATAAGTGTCTCCATCACTGAAATTTCTCCAAAAGTTCATACTTCATTTTCCACAAATCCCTTGACAAATCCACATAATACTCATGAGGATTTTCAAAGCGCTTAACCTCATCCCAAAGTTTTTCAGTCTCAAGTCTGCAGTATTCTCTCAGAACATGAATATTCGGATTGTCATATACACATTCTCCGTTTTTAAATATCTGCTTCAACAACGGACGAACATAATAATCCGTAACGGTTTTCTTTTTCCATGTATGTTCCGGGTCAAACAGTTCGTAGGGCTTTTCATTATCTATAATCTCGTCAAACAAAGTAACAACATCCGCAATCGCCGCGCCGGATTCTTTTGAATACAGACGATAAACCTGCTTGAAGCCCGGTGTCGTGATTTTTGCCACATTCTCCGAGATTTTAATTTTAGGGATAATCTCGCCCGCCTCATTTTCAATCGCCGCAAGCTTGTACACACCACCGAAAACAGGAGACGCTTTTGAGGTTATAAGCCTTTCGCCCACACCGAAAGAAGAAATTTGTGCACCTTGGCGCAGTGTATCTCTTATGATATATTCATCAAGCGAATTGGATGCACATATTCCGCAGTCGGCATATCCCGCATCATCAAGAATTTTTCGACATTTTTTCGATAAGTAAGTTATGTCTCCGGAATCTATGCGGACACCCTTGGGACGTTTTCCCATAGGCGCCAAAACCTCGTCAAACGCCTTTATCGCATTCGGAAGTCCCGATTTTAACACGTTATAGGTATCTATAAGCAAGGTACAGTTGTCCGGATATTGCCTTGCATAAGCCGCAAAAGCGTCATATTCGCTGTCAAACATCTGAACCCAGCTGTGTGCCATAGTTCCCATTGCGGGCACTCCGAATTCTCTGTCCGCAATCGCGCATGCCGTTCCCACACATCCGCCGATATATGCCGCGCGCGCACCTAAAATTGCCGCATCCGGTCCCTGAGCTCTCCGTGAACCGAATTCCATAACCGGTCTGCCTTCTGCCGCACGCACGATTCTGTTAGCTTTGGTCGCAATAAGACTTTGATGATTTATGGTCAGCAAAATCATTGTTTCGATAAACTGCGCTTGCACAACCGGGCCTCTTACAACAATAATCGGCTCTTGAGGAAAAATAGGTGTGCCCTCCGGTATCGCCCATACATCGCAGGAAAACTTAAAATTCTCAAGATAATTCAAATATTTTTCCGAAAAAATCTTTTTGCTTCTCAAATACTCTATATCGCAAGCTGTAAATTTCAAATTTTTAAGGTAATCTATTATCTGCTCGATACCCGCCATTATCGCAAATCCGCCGTCATCCGGTATTGTGCGGAAAAACATATCAAAATATGCAATTCTGTCTCCCACATTTTCTTCAAAAAAACCATGCGACATTGTGAATTCATAAAAATCGGTTAAAAGCGTCAAATTCAGCTTATTATCCATTGTCATCTTCCTTTCCTTATCCGAAAACCGACATCTTATTCGGTTCTTTTACACTGTATAAAACTTGCGGAATAATTTTACTTTAAACATAAAAAAGGGGCGCACTCCCCCTTTTTTCAATCAATATGTACTTCCGCCTCTGTGATACCCGCCCGAACGCTTTGATTCGTTTGAACGCTTAAGTGCAAGCATCTTTTCATCGGCATCCTTTTTAAAGCGGGACAGCTTATCTTCAAAAGACAAATCAGCGTCACTATGCGCACTCCAATCGATATCCGCCGGGCGAATAGGTCCCGACTTTGCAGAATTTTGAGCGCCGCGTTCCTCCGCACGCGCCCTTCTGACCGACAGGCTGATTTTTCCCGATTTATCAATTCCCAAAACCTTAACCCTTACCGAATCGCCGGTTTTGATATAATCATTTATATCCTTAATGTACTCTTTGGTTATCTCGGAAATATGCACAAGACCCGATTTATTATCCGGAAGAGAAACAAATGCTCCGAAAGGCATTACGCTTGTTACCTTTCCGTCAACTATACTACCTACCTCAATCGCCATAAATAAGTTTTTCCCTCCGTAATATTATTGTCCCGATATATCCACGAAAACAATTTCATCGGATTTTATCATTCCGAGTTTCTCGCGTGCAATCTTTTCTATGTACTCATCCGTTCCGACCTTTTGCATCGTACTGTCTATTTCCTCAATGCGCCGCTTTTCATATTCAATATTTTCTTTTATCATTGCAGACTTTTCACGATTTGCGACAACCGTCGGCTGGTACATAATCCCCTTTACAACCATTACCGCTGAAAGCACCGTACATCCCAAGACAACGCATGTCATAATATCTAACTTAAATGCAGGTCTTTTTTTCTTCATTTTCATCTTCAACTTTCTCGAAAAATTTAGTGTTTACCGCTTTTATATATACACCCACTATTTTAACCAAAAATTTAATCGGTGTCAAGAGTAATTTCAAAATAATATTAAAAAAACAGCAAATTTTTTTCATCGCAAAATCAAACACTTGCGTTATTCTGCGGCTGAGCACCAAAAAATACACCGTCCATGACAAAAATGCCCCGAAAATCATATATGCTCTCAGCACTCCGTCGCAGACAAAGTACCACACGGAGGTGCCGACTCCGATAAGCGCCGCCCACAAAAGTGCATCCGCAAAAAATTTATTCCCGAGGCACTTTCCGACAGATTTCGAAAAGTCATATAAAATTCCTGAGAAAAAACCGAACAAAACCGCCGCAAAAAAGCTTTGCAGTTCATACGATGCCGAAACAACCATCCGCTTTTACCTCAGCAGGTCGCGGAAGAAACTGTGTTTTTCACGAATCTCCACAAATTCGATTTTATTTATTCTGCCGGTTAAGATTATATTGCCGTTTTCTATCGACAAATCCTCGATTTTAAGTTCCTCTCCGCAAATATCAAGTCCCCCTGCGGATGTTTTTATCATGATTTCGCTGTCGGAAAAGCTTTCTACGTTTTCCACCAATCCGACAGTAAACCTCTTTCTGTTTTCCAGCGTAAGCATCTGATTCTTTTCTATTGTCTCCGAACTCATTAAGAACACACTCCTTTTTTATAACATATGAGGTGTGCGGATATTATATTACAGCATTTTATACATAAGTGCCGCGTCATTTTTGAGAACATGCTCCAAAACCTGCAAAACCTCAACTTTTACAAGTTTTTCACCCATTCTTATCTCAATTATGTCCCCGACCTTTACATCGTAAGACGCCTTAACCACTCTGCCGTTTACCTGTATTCTCTGCGCATCGCATGCCTCATTTGCAACCGTTCTTCTTTTGATAAGTCGCGATACCTTTAAATATTTGTCAAGTCTCATATTTCCTCCGTAAATAACAAAAGAAGCTCCCGCATTAAGAGGAGCTTCAAAATTATGCAATTATTTGTTTACAATGTCCTTTAAAGCTTTTCCTGCCTTGAAAGCCGGAACCTTAGAAGCGGCAATCTTGATAGCCTCGCCTGTACGTGGGTTCTTGCCTGTTCTTTCTCCTCTTTCTCTTACCTCGAAAGTACCGAAGCCAACCAACTGAACCTTGTCGCCGTCAGCCAATGCACCTGTGATTGCATCGATTATTGCGTTTGTTGCCTTTTCAGCATCTTTCTTAGATAATTCAGCTTTTTCTGCTACAGCTGCTACTAATTCTGTCTTGTTCATAATAAATCCTCCTAAATTTAATATTGGGAATTATGCACTCCCCTTACGAATAAACATTTTATTATAAATATATCAGCTTGTCAATACTTTACTGTGAAATTTTAGCATTTTTCTTGAATTTATGCACAGGAAATTGTAGATTTTGACAAAAATAACAAAAAAACGCATCAATTACCTGTTTTTCTATTCCTTTTTACTACGCAAAAAACCGTCTTCGGTAATTGAAAATGCGAAAACGAAAGGGTGTTATTATGAAAAGTGAATCCTTTATCAAGGGTACAATAATACTTATTGCCGCAAACAGTATCTCAAAAATTCTCGGTGCCATTCTTAAAATCCCGCTCACTTATATATTGGGCGAAGAGGGAATGGCAATTTATCAAACTTCATTTTCGGTTTACATAATGCTTTTGTCCCTCATATCCTCCGGTCTGCCATTTGCAGCATCCAAGTACATAGCCGAGGAAACCGCACGAAATCATCCCGGAAATGTCCGTTTTTGCATGCGTTTTTCGGTATCCGTAATGTGTATGCTCGGATTTTTAGCAAGCGCCGTCATGTTTTTCGGTGCGGATTTTTTCGCATATGCCATGAAAGATCCCAAAGCTCCTACCGCAATCATGGTTCTTGCTCCGTCTGTTTTCTTTGTAGCGCTCGGCACTCCTTACAAAAGCTGTTATCAAGGAACCTCACATCAAACACCCACAGCAATTTCACAAGTGGCGGAGGCTTTTATAAAGCTCCTTGCCGGATACTCCCTTGCCGCATGGTTTGCACCATTTTCTGTAAAGCTCTCCTCTGCCGCCGCAATCGGTGGTGTCACGATCGGCGAATTCGCCGCAACCCTCCTGCTCTTTGTATTCTACATTCCCTTTCGCCGCGAAACGCGCTCTTTTGTGCCCGAGACCCGCAGAAAAGAGATTGTGCACAGTTTACTTGCGGTTGCCGTTCCCATGTCCGCCGCATCGGTGATATCCGGTTGTCTTTCCTTGTTAGATACATCCATTACAAGAAGCCGCCTCACCTCGATTGAATTTACCCCAAAAGCCGCAGAACTGTTCACAGCGCGTTATTCTCCGTTTACACATATTTTCGACGCGCTTTCCGCAGAAAGAAAACTTTCTTTTGACGGAGCGCGCTGGATTTTCGGTGCTTACTCCGGTTACGCGGCAACGGTATTCAATCTTCCCGCCGGGATTCTTGCCTCTTTCGGAATTGCCATTCTCCCGATTATAACCCGTGCCCTGGCAACTTCGGACAGCCTGCTCCTTTCACACTCTATCCGCTTTGCAACAAAAATAATTCTTATAATTTCCCTCCCCTCCTCGCTTATTCTGTGCTTTTTTTCCTCACGGATACTTGAAATACTCTTTCATAATACCTCCTCCGCGATTATGCTTTCCTACCTTGCTCCACTTTTGAGTATCGTCACCCTTACGCAATTTTTCTGTTCTGTACACCACTCCTCGGGTAAAATCACCGCGCCATTCATTTACGGTCTCGCAGCCTCTCTTATAAAAATACCCCTGTCATACATATTGATAGGCATATCCTATCTTAACATACTCGGCGTTATTGTAAGCAACTTCGTATGCGATTTGATTCAGCTGATACTTAATCTTCGTCTCATGAAAAAGGAGCTTAAAATATCTCCCATTACCTTTTCGGATATCGCAAAAACATCCCTATCCTCCATAGTCATGCTGTTTATGTCCATTCTGCTCTTTTCCCCACTGTCTGCGATATTTTGCAACCGCACCATCGGATTTTTTATTTCAATTGCACTGTCGCTCCTTGCATACATCGCCGCGCTGTTTGTTTTCGGCGCAATAACAAAGGAAGAAATCTCCCGACTTTGCAAGTGATTTCTTCCTTAAACTCTATTCTCTGCGCTTTTTCAGTGTCAATGCACGCTTCATAAGGTAATCTCTTTTGTTGAGTGACGGGTCGATAACGACCTCATCCAAAAGAATCTTTAACGTATCGCCTATTTCTCTCCCGGTTCTGAATCCGAGTTTTATAAGGTCTCTGCCGTTAATCAACAGTTGTGAAGTCTGATAAGGCTGACCCTCTGCTATAATCCGCATGTACTGATTGTACACGGTATGCAGTTTTGTCAGTTTTTCATCCAGATATTTCGGATTTTTTGCACGATTGTCCGCTTCTTGAAGAAGCAGAAGCTTTAAAAACAAATCCTCCCCGGTTCTCGCAAGCATACGCTTTACCGGAGCCGGGTGCATATCTATTCGCACATCGTGATTTTCTATCAATATCAGTATTTCGCGTATGGACTCCCTGTCCATCCTCAGCTTGTGCAATATATCTTCGGCAATCCTCACACTCTCGCGATGATGACCGTAAAAGTGGTTTATTCCGTTAGAATCACAACTGAGACATACCGGTTTCCCCACATCATGCAAAAGTGCCGCCCATCGCAAAATTAAATCATTTGGGGTGTTTTCCACCGCTTTCAAAATATGCTCACCCACATTGTAAATGTGATATTTATTATTCTGAAGCGTTCCGAAGCAATCGCACAGCTCGGGTATAATATACCGCATAAGACCCGTTTCATACAAAAGTCCGATACGTGCCGGATAGTCACAGAGCAGAATTTTGTTAAGTTCACCCAAAATGCGCTCCGCGCTCACATTTTTTATCAAAACGGCGCACTTTCTTACAGCGCGTACAGCACTTTCCTCAAGTTCAAATCCCAGACACGCCGAAAATCGTACCGCCCTAATCATTCTCAATGCATCTTCTTTGAACCTATCCTCGGCATTCCCGACACAGCGTACAATCTTACTTTCCATATCATGCACGCCGCCGAAAATATCCACAAGACCGTGCTTTGGATTATACGCCATGGCGTTTATTGTAAAATCGCGTCTTTTCAAATCTTCCTCAAGCGTGTCTACATATTTAACCGAATCCGGTCTGCGCATATCACGGTAACCCGACTCGGTACGGTAGGTTGTTACCTCATATCCGATTTTATTTTCCACCACCGTAACCGTTCCGTGCTTTATTCCGGTATCTATCGTATGCGGAAAAAGAGCTTTCACTTCCCTTGGTGCGGCATCAGTCGCAATGTCATAATCGGACGGAGCTTTGCCCATAAGGAGGTCGCGAACAGCACCGCCTACTATATATGCCTCAAAACCCGCTTTTTCAAGCACCGAAAGCACATGCTCCGCGCCGCGGCTGATTTCTATATTCATGGCTCTTACCTCCGTTTCTCATGTATGTTTTTAATTCGTTACAAAATTCCTCCGCCCCTTTAATGTAACAGAGGCGGGCGTAACTTTTAAAATCAGTGAACTATTTGGATGCCACTGTTTTAATGATTTGACAACTGTCGTTGTCATGATTTGGCTTCACCATGATTTGTTGCTTGCGCAACATGATTTGAATTGCCTTTTAATGCACCGTAAGGTACAAATCATGAGCCGTAAGGCTCAATTCATTTATTTAAAGCTTTGCTTGAAATCATTATATCACATTACAAAAAAATACTCAATAAGATATTCAAATATATTTACAAATTCTTTAAAATGTGCTATACTGAAAAGAAAAACGGAGCAAAAATCATGATAGGCTTAATAGGTACATTTGTAAATGCGGCGGCGGTAATCGCCGGAGGCACATTGGGATTAATTTTAAATTCGCGCTTTCCACGGCGTTTATCCGACTCGGTTATGAAAGCATTGGGGCTTTGCACAATCTTTATCGGCATTACCGGAATCATGAAAGGCGAAAACCAGCTTGTTACAATAGTTTCAATGGCTTTGGGCACACTGCTCGGCGAGCTTTTAAACCTTGATGACAGGCTGAATAAACTCGGACTTTTTCTCCAACGCAAATTTAAAGGGAAGAACGCAAAAGTTTCGATTGCGGAAGGTTTTGTAAACGCATCACTGCTTTTTTGTGTCGGCGCAATGGCAATAATCGGCTCACTGCGCTCGGGGCTTTCGGCTGATAATCAGATGATTTACACAAAATCGCTTCTGGACTTCACCTCTTCCGTAATATTCGCATCCACTCTCGGGCTCGGCGTGCTTTTCGCCGCAATCCCAATATTCCTGTATCAAGGCACAATTGTACTTTTGGCACATCTTCTTGCGCCCTACCTTACCGATGCCGTTATCGCGGAAATGACCTGCGTGGGTTCGATTTTAATAATGGCGCTCGGCTTTAATATGCTCGGAATAACAAAGCTTAAAGTCATGAACTTCGTTCCCGCAATTTTTATACCGATACTATTGTATCTGTTTATATAATTCTTCCACAGACGCCAGGATAAGCCTTGTGTTTTCTTCATAAATCTCATCCAGCATGCTTTCGGGGAGGGGATTTTCACCATGACCGATTTCCACCGTAAATCCTGCCTTTCCAAATTCCTTTATGAACCAATCCTTACATCCGCCAAAGGATGCACTGCCAATCGGCACACTCACCGCATACCCGCTTGCTTCCGCCATTTTTTCAGCCAGCACGCGCGAATTTTCCGCCGCCATTCCGTCAAAATCATAATAAATCTCTCCCCCTTGGGAATGAAAAGCTATCAAAAGGTCAAAATCATTCTTTCTCACAAAATCCACCACCGTTTTTGTTTCCGGCTCACTTTCGGAATATGGTCCGGCATACCGTGTAGGCGACGGTTTCGTTTTAACAACCCGCCAGCCGGCGTTATAATTATGATTGATATCCACCCCACGAGCATTTGCCTGCCACACCCTGTTAAAGCTGTGTATTCCCACCATACTTATCAGCTTTTGATGATAAGTATTTGTTATATCAAGACCGTTTACCGCTATATCCACTCCATCCGGATTTACCATAGGCACCGTATATATAGTTATATGTCGTCTGACCTCTGCCGCATCAATACCGAAAAAACTCGCTCCCATTTGTATTGCGGCGGAATATTCGCTTAAAAACCTCATAATAAACGCAGACGTAAGATATTCAAGCCCGTGATGTGCGCAATTTATGAAAATTTTTATATCTCCGTCCCCTATCTTGATACAGTGTATGGGATTTTTCATAACACTGTATCCTATAATTTCGTTTTCGACAAAGGGATATTTTGTTATCAGTGTGTCTATATCGCCCCTAAGCCGTTTGTAATCATAACCCATTTTACACCATCCTCTCAATGTAATTATATGTTCACGGCATACCAAAAAGCACAAAATGACAGCTTTTGAGTTAATTGACGGCACAGTTTTTCACCCGATACGTTTTTTTGAATAATATAATACTACAGCAAAGATTACATAATATGAGGAGGTGATTTTATGCTGTTTTTCAGAAGAAGGTTCTGCTGCAATCCCTGTCGTTGCTGTCGTATTATCTGCTGCAGATAATACGCAATAACCGCAAAGGAGGATGCCTTTTCGCATCCTCCTTTTGCCTGACGAAGAAAAAGCCCGATATTCCGGACTTTTTCGACAGTTTGAAAGTAAAAAACTTTAATTATTCTTCTGTTTCTTCAGCAACTTCTTCTGCGATAAACTTTTCGATATCAACAGGAACATTTTCCTCAACCGGAACCGCTACTTCTTCCGCTACAGCCTCTTCCTTTACTTCTTCAACCTCGGGAGCAATCAAAGCTCTGATTGAAAGGCTGATTTTGTTAGTTTCCCAATCAAGCTCAACAACCTTAGCTTCAACCTCTTCACCGATTGTCAGAACATCTTCAGGCTTGCCTATTCTCTTGTCCGCAATCTGTGAAATGTGGATAAGACCGTCTACGTTAGGCATGATTTCGGCAAATGCACCAAAAGGCATCATGCGTACAATCTTACACTTAACAACATCGCCGACGTTGATTTTTGATTTTGCGATAACCCAAGGATTATCTTCCGCTTTTTTGTATCCCAAAGAAATCTTTTTGGTTTCTTCGTTAATGTCCTTAATATAAACTTTAAGTACATCGCCCTCTTTTACAACCTCTTGAGGATGCTTAATCTTATTCCATGAAAGTTCTGAAATGTGTACCAAGCCGTCAACTCCGCCAATGTCAACGAATGCACCGAAAGATGTCAATGACTTAACTGTACCTGTATATTCCTTACCTACAACAGCATCTGCCCAGAATTTTTCTTCCGCAGCCTTCTTTTCTTCTTCCAAAAGCACTCGCACTGAACCTACAACGCGCTTTCTTCTTTCGTCAAGCTCGATAAGTCTGATTTTAACATTTGTGTTTAACAATGTTTCAAGGTCCTGAACATATCTCAAGGATGCCTGTCTTGCAGGGATGAATACCTGAGAATCGTTTGCAAGAGCAATTACTCCGCCTCTTACAGCCTTAATGATTTTAGCATCAAGAATTTCTTTGTTCTCATATGCTTCTTTCATCTTATTCCAGCTTTCCATAGCGATAAGTTTCTTTCTTGAAAGAACTACTTTGCCCTCCGCATCGTTTACGCCTACAACATAAACCTTAATTACATCGCCTTCTTTTACGATATCCGATGCCTTTAAATACGGATCATCAGAAAGCTGATCCACAGCAAGCTGACCGTTGTACTTATAGCCGCCAAGGTCAACTATAACTTCAGTGTTGCGAATTTCAACTACTGTTGCGTCAACAATATCTCCATTATTTAAAGTTTTGCTTTCGTACCTTTCAAAAAGCTCCGCGAAAGACTCTTCGTTTTTAATTTTTTCATCCATCGTTGTAAAAACCTCCTCGATAGTACGCGCCGGAGTTGACGCTCCTGCCGTAATACCTATCTTTTTATTTTTTAAATATATACTCTGAGGAATATCCTCAAAAGTTTCAATGAAATAAGTTTCGGCACACTGCTCACCGGCTATTGCGAAAAGCTTTTTTGTATTAGAGCTTTCACGCCCTCCGATAACGAGCATTATGTCCGATTCGGCAGATAATCGATATGCTTCCTCCTGCCTATCTTTCGTTGCACTACATATTGTATCAAAAACTACCACTGTTTTGCAAGTGTTTTTAATATTTTGTACTATTTGCACAAAAACTTTTTTATTTATTGTGGTTTGTGCCACAACACAAATAGGAATTTCCGCATATTTTTTCGGTATTTCGAAATTTTCGTCATAAGTTATGACAGCGGAGTTATCACACCAACCGTTTATGCCTATAACCTCAGGGTGTTTTTCGTCACCGACAATTACTACCTGATACCCGTTTTGGTGGTGCTCACTTACAATTTTATGAATTTTCGCAACGAAAGGACAGGTAAGGTCGATATATTCTCTTCCCGAAAGCTCGTCGATAACCGATTTCGTAACGCCGTGGGTTCTTATAATAACCGCGGTATCCGCAGGGATTTCCGACACGGATTCGTATGCCGCAACGCCTTTTTTTTCCAAATCGCTGACTACTTGAGCATTATGTATTATCGGGCCCAGTGTGGCAATCTTCTTATTTTCGTTCTCTACGATTTCATATACCGTATCAACCGCCCGCTTTACACCGTAGCAAAAGCCTGCCGTTTTTGCAATTTTTATACTCATTTTTTCTCCCCCGAGGCTTCAAGAGAGTAAATATTATCCATAATCGACCGACTCAGCTCATGAAGTTTTTCAATTGAAAGCTTTTCGTCGTAATATTCATCCAAATATATAGGCTCACCGTAGGTTATGGTGATTTTTCCCATCCAGCGGTACTTTCCGCTTATCAGCACCGGAACAACCGGAACCTTTGCATGAGTTGCAAGCATCGCAACACCCGGCTTAGGCTCTGCTTTTTCGCCCTTTGCAACGCGTTTGCCCTCCGGGAACATCATCATAATCTTTTCCTGTTTCAAAATCGTAAGAGACGTTTTCACCGCACCTATATCACCTTTTCCGCGATGTACCGGAAATGCTCCGAGATTTCTTATCAGTGCCCCGAAAAGCTTATTTTTAAACAGCTCGCTTTTTGCCATAAAAGACAGTTTTCTCGGACAAGTCACCGGAACAACCACCGGGTCCCAATTGCTTTGATGATTAACCGCCAAAATTGCGCCGCCGCATATCATATTGCTCTTTCCCTTTACCCGTATTCTGAAAACAAACAAAAGGAAAAATCTTAAAACACATCTCGCTATCCAATAAAACATCAGTTACTCTGCTCCCTTAATTATTTCTGTAATTTTTTTGATTACCTCATCAAAATTCATGCTCGTAGTATCTACGACCACCGCATCATTCGCACATCTGAGCGGTGCAAATTCACGTTCTGAATCATTTTTATCGCGATACTCAATATCTTTTTTTACCTGTTCAAAGTCAGCACTCATGCCCTTTTCGGTCATTTCCGCAAAACGTCTGCGCGCACGCTCTTCAACCGATGCGGTGAGAAATATTTTCACTTCCGCATCCGGCAAAACATATGTGCCGATATCTCTGCCGTCCATAATAACCGAGTTTTTTCCGGCAAGCTGTCTCTGCAATTTAACAAGCTTTATTCTGACAGACGGAATTGCCGCAATGTCCGAAGCTCCTATGCTTGCATCCTTTTCCCGTATTCTCTCGGAAACATCCTTTCCGCAAAGGAATATCCGCTGTCCGCCTTCATTATACTTTATATCGATTTGGATTTTATCCAAAAACTCGTCCGTCATTGTCTCCGGCAGAATATCTATCCCGTTTTCAATGGCGTACACCGCCGCCGCGCGGTACATTGCTCCGGTATCTATGTAAACAATGCCCAAGCTTTTCGCAACAGCCTTTGCAACGGAGCTTTTCCCCGCTCCCGCCGGCCCATCAACAGCCACACGTATCATAAAAATACCCTCTTTCTATGCATTTTCCCCTGCCAAAAATCCCGTGGAATACGCAATTTGTAAATTAAATCCGCCGGTATATGCATCAACATCTATCACCTCGCCTGCAAAGTAAAGGCCGTCAACCATCTTTGATTCCATCGTCGACGGATTTATTTCGGAAACCTTTACCCCGCCCGAAGTCACAATTGCTTCGCTTACGGGACGTGTTCCTTTTACTTCCAATGTGAGAGCCTTAATCGTTTCTCCCAATTTAAGGCGCTCGGCACGAGTAATATTGCAAACTTCTTTATGCGGATCCAAAGCCGCTCTTTTTATTATAACAGGAATTATTGCTTTAGGCAATAGCTCATCTAACGAATTTTGCAGGTGTTTTTTGTTGAATTTCTCAAAATCACGCAAAATCCGCGCATCCAGCTGCTTCAAATCAAGTGCCGGCTTCAAATCAAGTGAAATTACGGCATTACTTCCCGCTCGGCTTAAATGACAGGATGCGGACAGCACAATCGGCCCCGAAACCCCGAAATGTGTAAAAAGCATTTCTCCGAAATCGGTATATACCGCCTTGCCATTTTCGTTTAACAGCGTCAATCCCACATTTTTAAGGGATAGCCCCATAAGCTCCGCCACCCATCTTTCTTTGGTCTCTATCGGCACAAGCGACGCTTTCGGCGTTATAACTGTATGTCCCAACTGCTCCGCCATGCGGTATCCGTCTCCGTTTGAGCCGGTTAAGGGGTAGGAAGCCCCTCCGGTTGCTATAATAACACTGTCAGCATCGATTTTGCCGGACAGCGTTTTAACTCCGACAACTCTCCCGTTTTCCGTAAGAATATCGGTCGCAAGTTCTCTTATGAGCTTTACATTTTTGCCTAGTGCATATCTTTTAAGCGCATCCGCAACGTCATTTGCGTTATCGCTTTTCGGAAAAACCCTTCCCCCGCGCTCAACCTTCGTTTCCACTCCCAGCGAATTTATCAAAGCCACCGCATCATCATTTGTAAAGCTGTAAAGCGCACTGTAAAGAAAAGTGCTGTTTGTGGGAATATTCTGCATAATATCCTCAATATCCGCCGTATTGGTAATATTGCACCGTCCCTTACCCGTTATTCTCAGCTTTCTTCCCAAAAACTTGTTTTTATCTATCAAAACAACATGTCCGACGCGTTCTTTAAGCCGTCCGCAGGCAATCATCCCCGCCGGACCCCCTCCGATAATAACTACCGTTTTATCAGTCATTTTTGTCATATACCTCGTATTCATCCCAAATTTGTTCAAGTTTTTCCAAATTTTGCTTCATTTTTTCCTTATTGCTCATACCCACCGCAACCAGCAGAGCATTAATCACGCTCAAAGGCGCTGTCAAAGAATCCACAAAGGAGCCGGTTCCGCTCTCCGCAATAAGTGAAATATCAGATACCGAAACAATCGGCGATTTTTCACTGTCGGTTATTCCGATAACCGTGGCTCCGTTGTTTTTTGCGTATCCCAGAGCCCTTATGGTGTTTTTGGAATATCTCGGAAAGCTTATGCCGATAACCGCATCCCCGGGCTTAACATTTAAAATCTGCTCAAATAAGCCGTCTCCGCCCGTCGATTTTATAAGGCATACATTGTCGCAAATAAGATTCATATAAAATCCTGCAAACTCCGCCAATGCCGCGGCGCTTCTTGCTCCCGTTATATACACCTTTCCCGCCGAGAATATTACCTCCGCCGCACGCTCAAAACGATTTTTGTCAATGGTTTCAAGGGTTTTTTCTATATAACCCATGTCTGACTTTAATATTCCGGATAAAATATCGCGTCCCGCAATTTTTTCATACGCTATTTCCATTCTCTGCACAGGTGTCAGTTTTGATTTCACCCACCCGCGCATCTCGCGTTGCAGTGCGGGATATCCGTCAAAGCCCAGCTCGTGGGCAAATCTTACTACGGTTGATTCGCTCACACCCGTATTTTCGGACAATTTCCCCGCTGTCATATACGCCGCTTTTTCGTAATTGTTCGCGATATATTCCGCAATAATACGCTGACTTTTTGAGAACTCCGTTTTTTTTTCATTAATTCTTTGTATTATGTCATTCATCGCTTTCCACACCGCTCGCCTTTCCGTCCTTGTCATAAGTATACCATTTTTCTATATTTTTGTACGGGTGAAATTCATCGGGCAATACTGTTCCCGAAACATATGAGCCGTAAATAATATTCTCGGTTCTGAAATACAACGGAATATACGGCGGATTTGAATAAAATGCCTTCAAAAATTCGGCCACCTCCATCCGATACGCTTCCTTGTCATCAATACCGTAAAGCTTATTTACATACCCATTTATGCTTCCTGTATCAAAATTGAAATAATTATCGCTTTCCAAAAGCATGGCGGCAGGGTTTAAGCTTGCGCCAACGTCTGTTTCGCCGACAAACATATCAAAATCATCCAAAATGATTCTGTTTACATACTCCTCATAAGGAACTCTTTCAACGCTTATCGAGAATCCGACAGAGCGCAGACTTTCCGCAACACTTTCGGCAAGCGCACACCTCCTCTCGTTATCTGAATTCACCAAAATGCGCACAAAAAGTGGAGAGCCTTCCTTGTAATATACTCCGCCGCTGAGGGTATATCCCTCCCCCGTCAAAAGCTCAACCACATTCTTCTCCGACCGCTCCGGTGCAGTTATGCCACGGTATGCCCATGATGAGGGATTTATCGAAAGCTCGGACACCATACCGTGCCCGTATGCGTTGGTTTCAAGTATCTCCTGCTTATCCAAACTCTCCGAGACAGCCTTTCTCACATTCTGTGAAGAAACAGCCGCACTCGCCGTGTTAAAGCCCAAAAACACCATTTTATCCGAAACAATCGTGTCTCGCCGCGAATTCATTTTCGGTGTTGCGCTCTCAAGGCTCAGCTCGTCCGAAGTAACGGCATCAATTTCCCCCACATTAAATGCCTCAGCCGCCGCATTTTCATCCTTTAAAATTTTAACATAAACATTCTTACCGCCTATTTCACCGCCATGCCACAACAAGCTTGGCGAAAAGCGCATTTCCTTACTGCTCTTCGATTCGAACTTGTATGAGCCGGTACCCATTGGCAAAAAGCTTTCATCTGTCGCATAGCGGCTGTTTTTCGAAATAATCGGAAAAGTCAGCAAATTTTTCGGATTGATCTCCGGTTTTTCAAAATTTATAATAACGTGCCGTTTATCCGCCGCGGTAAAACTGTGTATCGATGCCGCGGTTTTGGTGTACAGTCCTTTTGCTGAGCGCATTTTACTGAGCGTATACACAACATCATCCGCCGTAAAATTTGTCCCGTCCTGCCATTTTACACCCTCTTTAAGACTTATTGTAACTTGCTTTCCGTCTGCCGACAACGAACACTCTTCCGCCAAAATCGGTTCTGCTTCCCTGTCCTTTGCAAGAACAAAAAGCGGCTCATATACAATATTCATCACCTTTGCAACGCTCAAAGAAGTTGTTTCCAGCGGATTTAACGTGTCAATGCCGTATATCCCAAGCCGTATATCCGAGGATTCCTCAATTACAACCAGCTCTCCGCTTTGAACGGCGCCGTCCGTATCATTCATCTTTCCGCAAGATGCCAATATTAAAATAAAAGCGGACAGAATTATCAAACCGATTATCTTTTTTATATCCAACATTCCTCTCATCATTATTTAAGTTCCATAAGCGCCGCCATGACCCCGCGCCGCCCGTTTGTTTCCCTGTGAGAAAACAGCAAATCGCTTTCGCAGTATGTGCATATTCCCGAATTTATGATATTTTTCTCATAAATTCCGCAGGATAACAACTGAAGCTCAATTGCTTTTTGCATGTTTACATGATATTTTTCGTATTTCTCCGTTACTTCACTGCCGAATTCTGCCGCAAACTTTTCCGCAACCTCGTCCCCCACCTCAAAGTGGCATACTCCGATTGAGGGTCCTATTGCGGCAAGTATATCCTGCGGCTTCGAATTATATTCATCAATCATTTTTCTTACGGTTTTTTCCCCTATTCTCAAAATCGTTCCGCGCCAGCCGGAATGAGCCAATGCTATAACACGGTTTTTCGTATCCAAAAAATACAGCGGCACACAATCTGCGGCAAAAACCGCAAGCGGCACATCTCTCTCAGCTGTTATAAGAGCATCCGCCGATTCAAACTTCTGCGGTAAAGTGATACCATTTCCGCATTCTCCGTGTCCCACGGTATATATTATATCATCATGTGTCTGTTTTGAAAAGACTAAATTTTTATAATTTATTCCTATCTCTTCGCAAATAATCCGATAATTGGTTATGATATTCTCCATGCTGTCGCCGCAGTTCATCCTGAGATTAAGACTTTCGTACTCATTTTTGCTCACTCCGCCTCTTTTGGTGGTAAAGCAGTGGCGCACCATATCGGTTCTTTCAAATTCATCTATCGTATAATATTGCAAGTCTCCGTTTGTTTTAAGTCTGAACATTTTCACTCTCCTTAAAGTATTCAAAAACAGCCTGTGCGGTCTTTTTGTCAATCGCACCGCAAAGTTCCTCAAAAGGCGCACTTTTAATTTTTTCAATATTTCCGAACTTCTTCATAAGAGCCGCTTTTTTTACTTCTCCCACACCCTTGATATTATCAAGCTCGGATTTTACCATTCCTTTATCTCTGAGGCTTCTGTGATAGCCTACCGCACATCTGTGCACCTCTTCCTGAACGCGTGTAATGAATTTAAACACGCTGTCAAGCGGCGATAGTTCAATTTCTCCGCTGTCGGATAAAAGCCCGCGGGTTCTGTGGCGGGAATCCTTGACCATACCATATATAGGAACATCACATTCTATCGCTTCCGCAATTTCTTTTACGGCGGACATTTGTCCTTTGCCGCCGTCCAGCAGAATCAAATCCGGCAGAGGCAAGAACTTTGCATCCTCGCGTGAAAGTGTTCCCTCATCGATTTTCTGCATTTCTTCACGCGCGTGGCGGAATCGGCGGTAAATTACCTCCTGCATCGCCATAAAGTCGTTTACACCCTCTACCAATTTTATTTTAAAACGCCGATAATCCTTTTTTGAGGGTTTTCCGCCAACAAAAACAACCATGGATGCCACCGAATCGCTTCCGGAAATATGAGAAATATCGTAGGATTCTATCCTCTCGGGGAGCTTTTCCATGCCGAGTTTTTTTGCAATCTCCTCGGATATTTTGCTCCGTGTCTCGGAATATTTAATATTGTTTATTCGGTAATTTTCCGCGGCAATTTCCGCATTTTTATGCACCATCGCCACAAGTTCTTTTTTTTCGCCGCGCTTCGGAACAGTAATTGTAACACGACTTCCGCGCTTTTTAGTGAGCCATTCCTTAATGACCGTATCTTCGGCTATTTGGTGCTCGGAAAGGATTTCTTTCGGGACAAAATCCGCCCCGGAATAATATTGTTCTATAAAATCCGCCGTCACTTCCGAATCTGACATATGCAAAGTGTCATCTATTCGGTAATTGCAGTGCCCCGATATTTTTCCCTTTCGCACAAAAAATATCTCCACAAAAGATTTTCCGCCCATTCGGGAAGAAGCAATTATATCCATATCGCTCCTGCGGTCGGTATTTATAATTTTCTGTTTTTCTTCAAAATGCCTTACGGCTTCGATGTTATCCCTCAGTGCTGCCGCTTTTTCATACTCTGTATTTTTTGCCGCCTCTGCCATTTGTGACTGCATATCCGCCAAAAGCTTATCGTGATCCCCCTCCAAAAAAGAGCAAATATCAAAAAAAATTCTGCGATATTCTTCCCGGGTAACATTCCCCTTTATGCAGGGCGCAAAGCAATTGTTGATATGATAATTTAGGCACGGTCTGCCCTTTCCGATATCCTCCGGGAATTTACGTGAGCACAGCGGTGGCTTAAAAATTTTCTGCACCAGATCGGTAACCGCGCGCACCGTCTGCATGCCGGCATAGGGGCCGAAATATTTTGCGCCGTCGTTTTTCAAGGTTCTTGACATGCATATTCTCGGGTAATCCTTGTTTATGGAGACCTTTAAATACGGATATTGCTTATCATCCTTAAGTAAAATATTATATTTCGGGCGATGCTTTTTTATCAGGTTACATTCCAAAACCAACGCCTCAATCTCGGAATCGGTTACAATATACTCAAAATATGCAACATTTGAAACCATCGCGATAACCTTGGGCGAGTGGTTTTTGTTGCTTCCGAAATACTGTCGAACTCTGTTTTTCAATATTTTTGCCTTGCCTACATATATTATTTCATCCTCGGCATTATGCATGATGTAAACTCCCGGCAACTCGGGCAAATTTTTAAGTTCTTCTTCCAAATTAAACATATAAATCCCTTTTTTAACAAAATACTCCGTAATTGAAAAATAACCCTACCGTAATCAGCAGAGTTATTTGAGCTATTTTAAGTAAAAATCATTCGGTGAAATTTGAAGCAATCAAATTAACCAGCGCCACAACTGCTTCTTCTTCATCGCTTCCGTCAGCTATTATATTAATATCGGTTCCCTTGGTAATCCCCAAAGACAACACACCGAGCAAACTCTTCGCATTCACCTTGCGTTCGTCCTTTTCCACCCATATACTCGATTTAAACTCATTTGCCTTTTGTATAAAAAACGTTGCAGGACGGGCGTGCAGCCCCACCTGATTTTGAACCTCAACCTCTTTTGAATACATAAAGAATCCTCCTTGCAAAGCATTTCCGAAAATACATACATTGTTAGAATACTAAAAATTGTACTAAACGTCAACATGATTTAGTAAAAAAACAGAAATTTTAGTTAAAGATACCCTATTAACAAAAATTTTATTCATCATTTTTGTTGTTTTCGACAGTGGTACTTTCTTCTTCGGCTGCGGCACCGCCCGTGAGCTTTCCGCGAACCTTGACCTCAATCTCTGCCGCAAAATCAGGATTTGCGTCCATATATTTCTTCACATTGTCTCTTCCCTGTCCGAGACGCTCTCCCTCATAGGAGAACCATGCGCCGCTCTTGTTGATGATATCAAACTTAACAGCCATATCAAGAATATTACCGTTTTTGGATATTCCCTCGCCGTACATGATATCGAATTCCGCTTCCTTAAAGGGCGGTGCAACCTTATTTTTAACAACTTTAACCTTTGTCTTGTTACCGATAAGTTCGGTTCCGTTTTTAATAGGCTCCTGACGTCTTACCTCAAGACGTACCGAGGCAAAGAACTTCAGTGCACGTCCGCCCGGTGTTGTTTCCGGATTTCCGTAAACAACTCCTACCTTTTCTCTCAACTGGTTTATAAAAATCACAGCCGTACCGGATTTTGCCGTAATCCCCGTCAGCTTACGCAGTGCCTGAGACATAAGTCTTGCCAAAAGTCCGACATGCGCTCCGCCCATTTCACCTTCAATTTCCGCTTTCGGAACAAGCGCGGCAACAGAGTCTATTACCACAACATCCAAAGCACCGCTTCGCACCAAAGCTTCCGCGATTTCAAGTGCCTGCTCACCCGTATCTGGCTGAGACACGATGAGATTATCTATATCCACACCCAAATTTTTAGCATATACAGGATCCAAAGCATGCTCGGCGTCGATAAAAGCGGCTTCTCCGCCGCGTTTCTGTGCCTCTGCGACAACGTGCAGTGCCACAGTGGTTTTACCTGAGGATTCAGGGCCGTAAATTTCCACAACTCTTCCTTTAGGTATACCGCCCACTCCCAGAGCCATATCCAAAGTCATAGAGCCGGTGGGAATTACATCCACATCAACATGCGGTGCTTCACCCAGTTTCATTATACTGCCCTTTCCGTACTGCTTTTCGATAGCACCGAACACGGCGGACAAGGCTTTTTTTCTTTCATCTCTATCCTCAATTACCACAACAGGCTTCTTTTCCGATTGTTTTTTTTCCATCAGATAACCTCCGAATTTTATGATTATTATATTATCTGCATATTACTTTTGTTGATATTATACACTATTTTGTCGAAAATTGCAATAGTTTTCACTATAATTTCGGATATACTTCGATTTTTTCCACTCCGTCCACCGCCGCTTTGATAAGTGCATCCACATCAAGACGTGCTTCGCTCTTTTCGATGCTTGCACGTTTTGGGTTGGTGGTGGGGTGCTTCGGCGTAAATACCGTACAGCAATCCTCATAGGGTAAAATCGACGTTTCGAATGTGTCTATCGCATGTGCACGCTCAATAATCTCGGTTTTATCCATACCTATAAGCGGTCGCAGTACCGGCATATCGGTAACGGAATTTGTAACATCCAGCGCGGAAAGCGTCTGAGAAGCAACCTGTCCTGCGCTTTCCCCCGTCACCATTGCCTGAGAGTTGTGTTTTTTTGCCAATATCTCCGATATTTTCATCATAAATCTGCGCATAATAAGGGTCATGTGCTCCTCCGGGCAATTATCCCTTATTGCAAGCTGAATATCGGTAAACGGCACAATATACAGGTTTATTTTTGAGCTGTATCGCGCAATAATCGATGCAAGCTCTATAACCTTTTCCTTTGCTCTCTCACTTGTATAAGGAAAGCTGAAAAAGTTTACCGCATCAAGCTCAATTCCGCGCTTTGCAATCATATGTCCGGCAACCGGGCTGTCAATTCCGCCCGAAAGAAGCAGTGTCGCCTTTCCCCCTGTTCCTATGGGCATACCGCCCTGTCCGCGCATACGATTTTCTCTTCTGTAAACAAAGGCATGTTTGTCCCTTACCTCTACCTGAACCGTCACCTCGGGATTGTGAACGTCCACTATAAGTCCCTCACACTCTTCGTCAAGGAATCCGCCCACTTCTATCGAAAGCTGAACGGAATTAAGCGGGAATTTCTTATCCGACCTTTTTGCTTCCACCTTGAATTTCCGTCCCGGCTTCAAATCGTCTCCGCAGTACGCAAGCGCCGTTTGCTTTATGCTTTCAAGGTTTTTTTCGCACACCGCCGCACGAGTTACCGACACAATGCCGAAAACCAGCGCCAATCTTTCGCAAACGACATCCAGAAGACTTTCGTCCTCCAATTCAATATATATGGTAGCTTGTGCTATCGTTATGCGCGCCTTTGCAATATTTTTTATCGAATCACTTATATTTTTAATAAGTATTTTTTCAAACTTCGGACGATTTCCGCCCTTTAAAATTATTTCTCCGTATTTTACCAAAATTATCTCTTTCACCGTTTTACCTCACATATTTTCTGATATTTTCCACTTCGTTTTTTAATGTATTAACAACAAAATCGGTGTCAAAATCCTCCTCGGAAAAGCTGAAGCGCACCGCTCCGCGAATTTCCTCTCCGGTGCATCCCATAGCACCCAAAACATGGCTGAGCCCGGGCTTGTTTGCGGAGCACGCCGAACCGGAGGATACGTAAATCCCCTTAGCCTCCAGGCTGTGCAGAAGTATTTCCGCCTTTATTCCCAAAAATGACACATTTAAAATATATCCCGAATTTTCCTCTGAGCCGTTAATTTTTACATTTTCGATATTGTTAAGAATTTTTTCCGCAAACTCTGTGCGTTTTTCCGTTCCGATACGTGAAAATCCCTCAACTGCCGCTTTAAACGCCGCAATTCCCGGCACATTTTCCGTTCCCGAGCGCAGATTTTTCTGCTGTCCGCCTCCGTGAATTATCGGACGGATATTTATATTGTCCCCGACGTACAAAATTCCGGTACCCTTTATTCCGTGAATCTTGTGTCCGCTTGCCGAAAGCATATCTATACCGCATTTTTTTGCGTTTATATCCACCTTTAAAAATCCCTGTACAGCATCGCAGTGCAGTGCCGCAAGCGGCGATTTTTCACGCATTATTGCTTTTAATTTATCAAACGGCTGAATTGTTCCAGTCTCATTGTTTACTGCCATTACGCTTACCAAAATCGTATCTTTTCGCAAAGCATTTTCAAAATCGGAAAGACGAATTTTGCCGCTACAATCCGCATCAAGGTATGTTACTGAAAATCCCTTTTCCTCCAAAACCTTAAAGGGTTCAAGCACCGACGGATGTTCAATTTTCGTGGTTATAACATGCCTGCCGCGTTTTTTGTTTGCTTCGGCATACCCCAAAATCGCGGTATTGTTCGACTCGGTTCCGCCGGAGGTAAAATATATGTTTTTCGGCAAAACTCCTATAACCTGCGCCGCTTTTTCTTTCGCGCCGGTTATTATTTTTTCCGCATCAATTCCCAATCTGTGCATACTTGACGGATTGCCGAAACTCTCCATACTCTCCTTAACAGCCGCTATAGCCGTGGGTGACGGCTTGGTTGTTGCCGCGTTATCAAGATATATCATCTAATCTCTGCTCCTTATAACAAGGGCACTGCCCTTTTCTATTTTAATTGTACATTCGTCCGCCGTCATTACGTTGCTTACTCCGAGGCTCGTCCCCTGTTTAATGCCTCCGTTTACCAGCGGATAATCCAAATTTCGGGTTGTGATATTCTCCGCATCCGAAAAAAGCGGAATAACGGAAATCAAGTCCCCCACCTTTCCCGAAAGCGTTATTTCGTCTTTAACAAGTCGGATTTCATTGTTACCGTCTATTATAGCCGCATTTTCCGCGCGCATTAAAAGCGAGATATTCGTCAGCGTATGGTCCATTCGCGTTCCTATCATCCCGAACAGCAAAAGTTCATCAAATCCATTTTCCAAAGCATAATCAACCGCAAGCTCGCTGTCCGTAAAATCCTTACGTGTCGGATAAACAATTTTTTTTGTAGCAAATCCGATATTTTCGATTGAATCCATGTCGCCTATTACAATATCCGGTACAATGCCGTATTTTTGCGCCCTGTCACATCCGCTGTCGGCGCAGATAACAAAATCATCCTCTTTTACATAGTTTTTTATATATTCTCCGACCTCTCCGCCGCAGATAATTGCCGCTCTCATTTTCGACATTTCCTTTCATATAGCTTCAGACAGCCTTTGCCGCTTCGATAAGTTCCGCAACCGATGCGGTAATGTTCTCACCGAACACTGCAGAGCCTGCAACAATAACGTTTGCACCGCAATCTGTTACCGACTTTATATTATCCTTTTTAATTCCGCCGTCCACTTCAATCAAAAAGTCCTCGCCGCATGCTATGCGCAGCTCCTTGATTTTCGGATTTACTTCCACAATATATTTTTGTCCGCCATGTCCCGGGTGCACGCTCATAACAAGCACCATATCAACCTTATCTATGTATGGCATTACCGCCTCCACAGTCGTTTCCGGATTTAATGCAATTCCCGCTTTTTTACCGAAAGAGTGAATTAAATCAATACATTCATCTGCTTTTTCCGTTGCCTCAACGTGAAATGTTATCATATCCGCTCCCGCATCTACAAAATTTTTAATATAGCGTTCCGGCTCGGTAATCATCAAATGCACGTCAAAAAACAACCCGGACATGTCTCTTATGCATTTGTAAACGCATGCACCAAAGCTTATATTCGGCACAAAAATCCCGTCCATTACATCTATATGAAGCCACGCAGCTCCCGCATTTTCAACTTCCTTAATCTGCTGACCGAGGATTGAAAAATCCGCGGAAAGCATTGATGGTGACAGTATCATATCATTTCTCCCAATCATTTATATTTTTAAGCTTATTATACAGCTCTTTGTAGCTCTCATATCGGCTTTCTGCGATTTTTCCGTCAAAAAGGCGTTTTTTCACCTCGCAATCCGGCTCGTTTATATGAGAACAGCCTTTAAATCTGCAACAATCCCCAATTTCACGCATTTCGGGGAAATATTTGTACAGCTCCGCCGCCTTTATGCGATTGACTTCAAACGAACTGAACCCAGGCGTATCAAGAACAAATCCGCCGAAAGGCAATTCCAAAAGCTCCACATGTCGCGTTGTATGTCTGCCGCGCTTTATCTTTTCCGATACGCTTCCGGTTTCCATACAATTTCCGGTCAGCATATTCAGCAATGTTGATTTTCCGACCCCCGAAAGTCCCGCAAAAGCCGAGGTTTTTCCGCGCAGAACGGAAATCAGCTTTTCTGTACCCTCATTCCTTTCAGCGCTCACCTCAAAGGTTTCGTACCCGGCTTTTCTGTAAACCGCGCAAAGCTCATTGCCGCTCTTTAAATCAGTTTTGTTTACCGCTATAACGGGGGTAATTCCCGCCTCTTCCGCATTTACCGTGAGCTTGTCGATTAAAAACACGTTGGGGTCAGGTTCTGCCGCTGCCGCAACAATCACAAGCGTATCGATATTTGCCACCGGCGGTCTGATTAAAAATGAGCTTCTTTCAAATATTTTCTCTATGCTGCCTTTGCCGCCGTCCGCCAAAATTTCAACATTATCACCTATACACGGCTTAATGTTTTCTTTTCTGAAAATTCCGCGCGCTTTACATTCGTAAACGGTTCCGTCCTCAGTCTTTACATAATAAAAGCCGCCTATTCCTCTTATTATTATTCCTTTCATATCAATCAAACGAAACCACCCTGTCCACGGCAAGTACACCGTCTATATATGCCTGAACGCTTGCATCCTTCGATGCCTGCACCACTATGTCCACAGTTCCCTCAGACTTTGCGTGCTCCTTATCATGAATTGTTTTTCCGTTGGCAACGACCTTTATATGAACCGTTTCCGCTGCATCATCCGGAATAGTTACCGTCAAAGTTTTTTTCTTCATTTCGGGAGCTACTGTCTGCACCGGTGTCGGAGTAGGCACAGCCTTGCCCTTACTCACCGTAATATTAACCTTTGTTCCCTTTTCAACCCCTGTTTTTGCCGCAGGCGTCTGACCTATAACGGTTCCCGTCTCCGCTTCATTATCCTGTGTGTCAACGTTTCCAACCTCAAGTCCCGCAGCTGTTATTAAAGCCTTGGCTTCGCTTTCCTTTTGACCCGTAACTTTCGGAACCACCGCCTGCTCGGTGTCGTTTTTCTCCTCCGAGCTTACATAAACCTTAACGGTATCGCCTTTTTCCGCTTTTTTTCCGCCCTCGGGGGATTGCTTTATAACATACCCGAATTGGATTGTCTCGCTGAATTCCTCTACCTTTTCACACTTTAATCCCTGTGCCTCAAGACGCTTTTTTGCATCCTCATATTTCAGATTTTCCACATCCGCTATCTTAATATCACCCTCGTCCGCTCCAGTGCTGAGAGTAATCGTAACCTTGCGGTTTTTCTTAACATATTGATTGTATCCCGGATTTTGCTTTATTACAAGCCCCTCCTCAACTTCATCCGATGGTTCGTATGAAATCTTATCGTTAAGACGAAGCTCGGCTCCCAAAAGCGCTTCCTCCGCCTCCTCAAGTGTCATATTTCTGAGGTCAGGTACAATATATTCACGCGTTCCTCCGCTCATAAATAAAAAGGTAAATATTCCTATTAATGCTATCGCCAAAACCGCCAGCAGTGCCATGCGCTTATTTTTCGCTTTCTTTCGTCTTTGCTGTATCGCTGCGCGCCTTGCGGCATACTCATCCTTTACCGCACTTTCCTCGATACGTCTGGTTTCAAAACGTTTTTCAGCATCAGCCGCGGCAGGCTTTGTCGCTCCCATTGCCTTTTCCAAATCGCTCACCATCTCCGCGGCAGTTTGATATCTCAAATGCTGTTCTCTTGAAATCGCCTTCATAACAATTTCCGCAACTTCGTCCGGAATTTCCGGGTTTATTCTTCTTAAATCCTCCGGTTCTCTTTCAAGCTTGGTAATCGCTATTGCGACCGGATTTGCACCGTCAAACGGAAGCGTTCCCGTAAGCATTTCATAAAGAACCACACCGAGAGAATATATATCGCTTCTTTCATTTGTAAATCCGCCGCGTGCCTGTTCGGGCGAAATATAATGCACCGAGCCCATCGCTCCGCTTCCGGCAACCAATGTTTCACTGCTTGTCGCCTGTGCGATTCCGAAATCCGCCACCTTCAAGGTGCCATCCTTTGCCATAAGTACATTGTGCGGCTTGATATCGCGATGAACGATATTATGCGCATGCGCACATTCAAGCGCTCTTCCTATCTGCGCCGCAAAATCGCACGCCTTTTTCCACGGAAGCTTGCCCTCTCTTTGGATATATTCCTTTAAGGTAATTCCGTCAACAAGCTCCATAACTATATAGTCCAAATCTCCGTTTTCCCCCACATCATACACCTGTACGATATTCGGGTGTGACAATCTTGCCGCCGCGCGCGATTCGGTATTGAATTTTTTAACAACCTCGGCATCGAATTTCAGCGAATCTTTCAGAACCTTAATTGCCACATATCGGTTCAAAACTCGGCATTTTGCCTTATAAACCGAAGCCATTCCGCCGGTACCGATTTTTTCCGTAACCTCATAACGGTTGCCGATAACCTTTCCCACCAAATAATCAGAATTCATAACAGAAATCTCCTTTCAATCATATATCAAACGCAAGACAGGTGATATTGTCATTTCCGCCCTTTTTGTTTGCCAGCCGCACCAGCATTTCCACACCCTCCTGCAGGTCCTCGTTCTCGTTAATTATATTCATAATCTGCTCGTCACTCACAAGATTTGTAAGTCCGTCCGAACTGATAAAAACCACCTCGCCGTCATAATCTCGTATGCTTACGTCAACCTTTATCGATGGCTCTGTGCCTATTGCTCTGGTTATCAAATTTTTCTGAGGATGATTTTTCGCATCATTGCTGGTTATTCTGCCGCGCCGCAAAAGCTCCTGAACAAACGAATGGTCTGTCGTAACCTGATTTATGGAACTTTTTGAGATTGTGTAAACGCGGCTGTCGCCCACGTGAACCACTATCAGCTTACTTTTATACACAAAAGCCATTGAAGCTGTCGTTCCCATTCCAAGCGCCTCCTCATGGTGGCATGCATATTCATAAATCTCGGAATTCGCCTCAATGAACGCTCTTCGTATCATTTCGCCCAATTCAACGTAATCCATTTTGGGGTTGAACTTCCTTATAATGTGGTCCTTTACTATCATGGCGGTCATACGGCTTGCAACTTCTCCTGCGTTACAGCCTCCCATACCGTCAGCAACCATACCCCCGACAAGGTTTTCGTTTAGATACGAAAAATAGCTGTCTTCATTTATTTTCCGTACTCTGCCCATGTCGGAGCACGCTCCCATTCTCATAAAATCACCTCATTGCCAAAGATTCTATATTATAAAAGCTTTTTCCTCAACTGTCCGCAGGATGCCTGAATATCACTGCCCAACTCCCGCCGAACGGTTGCGTTTATCCCGTTTGTGCACAGCCTTTCGCAAAATGCCCGTATTTCCTTTTTTCCGCCCTTGTGATAATCCCGTTCCTCGATTTTATTCACCGGAATCAAATTCACGTGAGCCAGCATACCCCTCAAAAGCCGCGTAAGTTCATCGGCGTTTTCCGCAGAATCGTTCACTCCGCTTATGAGAGAATATTCAAAGCTTATTCTGCGCCCGGTAACCTTTATATAGTCTCTGCATGCCGCTATAAGCTCTTCTATCGAATATTTCTTATTTACCGGCATAATTGAGCTGCGTATTTCGTTATTTGGCGCATGAAGCGACACCGAAAGAGTAATCGGTAAATTTTCCGCCGCAAGCTCGCGTATTTTAGGCACAAGACCGCAGGTGGACAGCGAAATATGTCTATACCCTATATTTATGCCGTCGGGATGATTTGCATTGTGCAGAAACTTTATAACATTATCATAATTATCAAGAGGCTCGCCTATACCCATCATTACGATGTTGCTTATCCTCTCACCTATATCTTTCTGCGCAAAAATCACCTGATTCAAAATTTCTCCCGGGGTCAGGCTTCGGTAAAGCCCGCCTATTGTGGAAGCACAGAATCCGCACCCCATCCGACATCCCACCTGAGATGAAATGCATATGGAAATCCCATGCTTATAGTACATTACTACGCTTTCTATGCAATTTCCGTCCGGAAGCTCAAACAAATATTTTGTGGTTTTGTCTATCTTTGAAACATGTTTTTCACGAATCCTCAAGTTGGAAACAACGCACTTTTTTTCAAGCGCCTCCCGCGTTTGTTTTGAAATATTTGTCATCTCGTCAAAACTTTCCACACCTTTATGCAGCCATGAAAAAATCTGCTTTGCACGAAAATTCGGTTCTCCCTCCGCCCGCAAAAACTCCGCAAGCTCATCAAAATCAAAATCCTTTAAGTCAATCATTACTTTACCCTTTTTATCTTAGAAATGAAAAATCCGTCCGTACCGTCAATATTGGGATAAAGGGTTATGTATCCCTTATTGTCCCGCATAAGAGCCCCTGGAAGCTCAATCGGAACAAATTCGTATTCCTTATTCTCTTCAACGAATTTGCATATAACCTCTTGATTTTCCCGCTTATCCAGCGTACATGTGCTGTACACTAATTCGCCGCCGACTTTTAAATATTTTGCGGCATTCTCCAAAATTTTGTATTGCAGAGCGGGAAGCGACGCGGTGTCCTCTTTATTCCACTTTATATCCGGCTTTCTGCGTATTATTCCGAGACCCGAGCACGGAACATCTGCCAATACCTTATCCGCGCTTCCCACAAGCTCATTTGCAAGTTCTGTTGCATCATGCACTTTTGCCGATATTATGGAAATTCCCATTCTTTCGGCATTTTTCTTTATTATTTCCACTTTGTGCGGATGAATGTCGAAAGCCGTTATACTTCCGTTGTTTTTCATAAGCTCCGCCATATGCGAGGTTTTTCCGCCCGGCGCGGCACATACGTCCACACACTTGTCCCCCGACTTCGGCGCAAGTGCTACAGCCGCCATCATCGCCGCTATATCCTGCGGAATAATCCTGCCGCTTTTATAATCCTCGGATTCTGCCGCATTAAAGCCTTTTACAATTCCGGCATATTCATAAAGCTCACTTTTTTCAGCGGCGACCCTGTCGGCATTTTCGCACAAAAGCGAATTTATGCGCACGGTAGTTGCGGGCTCGGCATCTAACGCCGCAAGAAGCTCCTCGCAGAAATCAAATTCCTCAAAAAGCCTTACCATATCCTCCGTAAAGGAATATTTTACCGAAAGATATTTTATCCGCTCCATAGGATATTCCAAACTTTCGCGTCTCGAAACGGCGGAATGTAGTATTCCGTTTACGAATCCCGCAGATTTTGCGCAGTATCTTTTCGCAAGCTTAACACTTTCGTTTACCGCAGCGGAATCCGGAATTTTATCGGTAAAATAGAGCTGATATATTCCCATACGCAAAATCAAAAGCACAAATTTTGAAAGCTTTTTTATTTTTGTTTTGGAATACAATGAAATTATATAATCAAGGGTCAGCTTTCTTCTTACCACACCGTAGACAAGCTGTGTCACAAAAGCCCTGTCACGGCTGTCCGTAATTTCGGGCAAAGCACTTTTCAGTGCCATATTGGAATACGCGCCGTTATATTCAATTTCATAAAGTGTTTTAAGTGCCGTCTCTCTCGGATTTGCCATATATATTCCTTTCGTTTAATTTAAACGTTCAATCTCTGTTTCGTGAATTGTTTATCAAAATCAGCCTCAAAAGCTGAAGTGCCGATGAAAGCACCGCCGCAACATATGTCATCGCCGCGGCACGCAGTACCCTTTTTGCCCCGCGAAGCTCATCGGGTGCAAGCATTGCACTTCCGCCCAAAATTTTCAGTGCGCGTCTGCTTGCATCAACTTCCACCGGGAGCGTTACAAGCTGAAAAATCAATGCCGCGGAAAACAGAATTATGCCTATGTTTGCAAGTCCCGTCGCCCCCAAAAACATGCCGAGAATAAACAGAGGCATTGAAATCGACGAACATATATTTACCGCCGGAACTATAGCATTACGCACGCGTATCGGCGCATATCCCACAGCATGCTGAACCGCATGTCCCGCCTCGTGAGCTGCAACTCCGATTGCGGCAACGGAATCTGCCGCGTATGTCGCATCCGAAAGTCTTATTACATTTGACGATGGGTCATAATGGTCGTTAAGGCTTCCCGAAATATGCTCCACTCTTATATTGTAAAGTCCGTTATCATCCAATATTTTCCGCGCCGCATCAGCCCCTGTGTAATGCTTGCCGGATTTTATGCGCGAATATTTGTTAAACGCGCTTTGAACTCCCGATGAAGCAATCGCCGCCAGAAAAAAACCAAAAAGTACCAATAAATATGTCGAGTCATAAAATAACATAAATACACCTCATTCCAAAATTGTACCGTATTTAATTTCGTGTCCCCTTAAATATTCATCCATACCCATTCTCTTACTGCCGGAAAATTGCGCGCATGTTATATAAATCGAGCCGTCACGCGTTTTTACCCTAAGCCCCTTATCCTTTTCGTATCCGACAATTTCACCGTTTTCTCCCGCACACTCATCTCCCTTTCGGGCAGTAATTATTTTCATTATCTCTCCGTTATAAATACTGTATGCCATGGGCCATGAGTTCATACCGCAGATAAGCTTCGATACTTCATCGGTACTCTTTGACCAATCGATATGTGCCATGTCCTTTGTTATCATCGGAGCATAGGTATGTTTTTCATGCTCTTGCTTTTGAGGAACTATATCATCAATATTGTTTATGGTTTCAACCAAAAGCTCTGCACCGGTCTTTGCCATCCTTCCAAAAAGCTCCTCTGCAGTTTCGTATTCTCCGATTTGAAGCTCACGTGTCAAGAGCATGTCTCCGGTATCAAGTCCCTTATCCATAAGCATAGTCGTGGCACCGGTTACTTTTTCTCCATTTATAACCGCCCACTGAATCGGCGCCGCACCGCGAAGCTTCGGCAAAAGTGAAGCATGCATGTTTATACAGCCGTATTTGGGATATTCCAAAACATATTCCGGCAAAATTTTACCGTATGCCACCACCGCTATCAGCTCAGGCTTCAGCTCCTCCAAAATTTCTTTGAGTTCACCGTTTTTCAAGCTCTCCGGCTGATATACGGCTATTCCCAGCGCTTCGGCGGCAACCTTTACATCCGTAGGCATAAGTTTATGTCCTCTGCCCTTCGGTCTGTCCGGCTGGCTCACAGCACCAACAACGCAAAGTCCGGCTTTCACCAAAGTTCTCAGGCACTCCGCCGCAATATCGGGCGTTCCCATAAATAAAATTCTCATTATTTGTCTACCTCGGCTTTTATTACCTTATCCACAAAAAGCTCACCGTTTAAATGGTCGGTTTCATGGCAGATTGCGCGCGCAAGCAAGCCTTCACCCTCAAGCTCAAAACTCTTGCCGTTTCGGTCCAATGCTTTTACCGTAACCTTTTCGGGTCTTTCCACATCGCCCCATTCACCCGGAACGCTCAGGCATCCCTCCTGACCGATTTGTGAGCCCTCTGTTTTTATAATTTCAGGATTTATCAGTTCGATTTTTCCCTCACCTATATCTATTACAACCGCTCTTTTTAAGATACCCACCTGCGGTGCGGCAAGTCCCACACCGTCGGCTTTCTGCATTGTCTCATACATATCATCCAGCAAAATCGCCAGCTTTTTGTCAAAAGCTTTGACCTCTTTACACTTTTTGTAAAGAATATCATCGCCTTTTTTTCGTATTTCTCTCAAAGCCATATAAATCACCCCATATTATTCGGATTTTTATCAATTACGACAGTTACATTTTCGTAATTGCCGTTTTTTGCGACGCGCTCTCGCGCCGCAAGCAAATACTCGTTTAACGCGTCACAGTTTACACATTTTATTATCATTCTGTATATATACTTGTTTTTTATTCTCGATACGTACGCCGGTATCGGTCCCAAAATTTGAATACCGTCCGCCTTATCGCACACCGCGGCAATATTTTTCGCAAAAAACCTGGCACACTGCGCGGTTTGTTTTTCATTTGCACCCGAAAACATCACGCAGACCATTTCGCAAAACGGCGGATATCTCATAGCGCGCCTTACGGCAATTTCCTCATTGTAGAATGATTTGTAATCGTGGCACTGCATGTAGCAGACAGCCTTGTTGTCCGGGCTGTAGGTCTGAACAATGCTTCTTCCTTTTTTTTTAGCTCTGCCCGCTCTGCCCGTCACCTGCTCCAAAACCGCAAAGGTTCGCTCCTGGGAGCGGTAATCATCTATATTTAAAACCGTATCCGCCGATATTACGCCGACTAAGGTAACATTCGGAAAATCCAATCCCTTTGTTACCATCTGCGTACCTATCAATATATCGATTTTTTCTTTTTCGAATTTCGATAAAATTTCGGCATGGGAATTTTTCCCGCTTGTCGTGTCCACATCCATGCGTATCACAGAAGCCTCGGGGAAAAGTCTGTGTATTTCCTCTTCGACTTTTTGTGTCCCCCCGCCGAAATATCTTATATATCCGCTCCCGCAAGATGGACATTTCTCGTAATTTTCCGTGGTGTAACCGCAGTAATGACACCTTAGAGTATTATCATATTTATGATATTTAAGCGAAATACTGCAATTTGGACATTCCGCAACATATCCGCACTTTCTGCAGGAAACAAATGTGGAAAATCCGCGTCTGTTCATGAACAAAATCGTTTGTTCCCCGTTATCGATATTTTTTTTAATTTCACAGCCGAGCTCACGGCTTATCATCGACTTGTTGCCGTTTTCAAGTTCCTCCCGCAAATCCACCACGCGTACCTCAGGTAATGCCGACTTGTTGACTCGATTATTCATTTCCAAAAGCTCGTATTCTCCGCTTTTTGCCTTATACATGCTTGTCACAAGCGGAGTTGCGGATGCAAAAACAAGCATTGCACCGTACTGCCTTGCTCGAAATTCCGCCACCTCGTGGGTATCATAGCGTGGGCACATTTCGGATTTGTAGGTTTGCTCATGCTCCTCATCCACTATTATTGCCCCAATATCGCCAAAAGGCGCGAATATCGCAGAGCGCGCTCCCACCACAATATCGGCATCTCCGCCGCGTATCTTCTTCCACTGGTCATACTTTTCACCCAAAGACAACCCGCTGTGTATAATCGCAACTCTTTCGCCGAATCGTGATTTAAATCGTGACACCATTTGCGGAGTCAGCGATATTTCCGGCACAAGCACAATCGCTTGTCTGCCAAGCCTTACAGTTTCTTCCGCCGCGCGAATATATACCTCGGTTTTTCCGCTTCCCGTAACCCCGTGCAAAAGATACGGCTTGTATATACGTTCATTTAATGTTTCCGAAAACTTATCGAAAACGCACTCCTGTTCATCCGTCAGCTTCGGTGCGCCGCAGACCTCCATTTCGGGCTCCTCCGGCTCACGCATTACGGCAACATCAAAGGTTTTTATATATCCCTTTTTTTCCAGTGCCTTAACCGCACTGTATGAACCCTTTGCAAAATGCACCATATCCGAAAGCGATAATCTCCCGCACTGTGCAAGAATATCCAGCATCTTTGACTGGGATACGGCATTGCTCCTTTGAAGCGCCGCAACTATCCCCGGTACCGCCTCTGACTGAATATTTATCTCTGCCACTCGGACAAGTTTGTCCCTTACGGCGCGGCTGTCCCTATATTCCGTTTTTATTATGCCCTGCTTTTTTAATACGGCAAGGCGATTTTTTATATTCTCCTCAAAAAAGCCCATGAGACGATTAATTTCGCACGCGCCGCCGTTTTCCGACAGCTTTGCGGCAATTTCGTCCTCCGATTCCCTTTCAAGGACTATCCATTCCTCCTGCTCCACGCTTATGCCGCTCGGTGCAACAGCATGGATTGCATCAAGGAATGTAACAAGATACTTTTCGCGCATCCAAGATATAAGCTCAAGCTGTTTTTCATCGAATAATTGAATTTCCTTTGAAATACGCTCTATCGCTTTCAGCTTTTTGGCGCGTGATTTTTCCTTGATTTTTATAACATATGCCTCCCGCGGCTTATTTGCCGCTCCGAATGGCACAATTACGCAGGAACCGACGGCAAGCGTATCGGAAATTTCTTTCGGCACAAGATAGTCGAATACTTTATCAACATTTTTTGTTCTGTGATTTACAATTACCTCCGCAACCAAGGAAAGTGTACCTCCGCATTAGTTTTCTTCGTGTTTTACCGGTTTGTAACCGATTTTTCCGCATGAAATTTCCATAACTGCCTTTGATACCGGATTATCAGAATCACAGCTTACCATGCAATCGTCATTTTTTCCGAGCATTCTTGCTCTCTTTGCCGCCATTGTTACCAAAATGTATCTGCAGCCATCCTCTACGCATTTTTCCAATGTGCTTATTCCCGGTTTGATCATCATAATATTTGTTCTCCTTTACATTTCCTTTAATAATTTTTCTATCATTTGCTGTCTTGCATTTGTTGCCTTTATAATATTCAACGTTTCGCTTACACATCCTGCAAGCTCATCGTTTACTATAACATAGTTATACTTCGGCGATTGTGAAAATTCCCATTTCGCCGCTTCAATCCGCCGCTCTATTTCTTCTTTCTCCTCACGTCCGCGCTCTGTGAGCCTTTTTCTCAGCTCTTTGATTGAGGGCGGAACAACAAAAATCAATATTGCCTCCGGCATCTGTTCTTTAACCTTTAAGGCACCTTGAGCCTCTATCTCCAAAATAACATTTTTGCCCGACTCAAGCATATCACAGACCGCCCTTTTGGGTGTTCCGTAATAATTTCCTCCGTAGATTGCATATTCCAGCATCTCTCCGGAATTAATCATTTTTTTAAAGCTTTCCGTATCGGTATAGTAATATGTAACGCCATCGGTTTCGCCCGCGCGTTTATCCCTCGTCGTAGCTGATACCGAAAGAAAGATGTTATCCTGTTTCAACAGCTCCGCACAAAGCGTACCCTTACCCGTCCCGGACGGACCGGATATAACAAATAACGACCCCTTACTCATTTGATGTTTCCTCCTGATTAAGCCTGTTTGAAATTGTCTCCGGCTGAAGTGCCGAAAGTATAATATGGTCAGAGCTTGTCACCAGTACCGCTCTTGTACGTCTGCCGTACGTTGCATTTATGAGTTTACCATGCTCGTCCGCCTCGCGCACAACCCTTTTTATCGGTGCGGACTCGGGGCTCACAATCGCAACCACCTTATCTGCCGGAACTATATTGCCGAATCCGATGTTAATAAGCTTCATAACGACCTCCTATTCAATGTTCTGAACCTGTTCTCTCAGCTTCTCGGTTTCTGCCTTAAGCTCAACAACCAGCTTTGCTATTTCGATATCATTTGCCTTTGAGCCCGTAGTGTTGATTTCCCGGTTGATTTCCTGAATAAGAAAATCCAATTTTCTGCCGGCAGGTTCTCCCGATGCGCAGATATCAAAAAATTCGTTGAAATGGCTTTCAAGACGTACCATTTCTTCATTTACGGCAACCTTATCTGCAAAAATCGCAACTTCTGTCAGCACACGCGCATCATCCACATCGCGGCCGTCCAAAACCTCTTTTATCTTTTCATACAATCTTGCGCTGTATTCTTTTACGGTTTCGCCCGAGCGCGCATCTATCTTTGCCGCAAGGGCGCGCATATACTCTACTCTTTGTTCAAGGTCCGCTTGGATTCTTTCCCCCTCACGTCCGCGCATTGCGGTAAATGACAAAACCGCCTCTTCCAATACGGATTCTGTGCTGTGCCATATCGTCTCTTCATCCTCAGCCTTGCGCTCCTGAATAAAAATATCCGGATATCTTGCAACACCACTTACCGAAATATCGTCACGAAGCGAAAACTCGTCCCGCAGACTGCAAAGTGCATTGATATAGTTTCTTGCAAGCTCTTTGTTTACAACAATTTCCTTGTCCGCTTCCTCATAGCTTTCAATCGCAATATATATGTCCGTTTTTCCCCTTGCGATATGTCGGGAAACAAAGTTACGTACACGCTCCTCCAAAAAGCCGTAATATTTGGGGACTTTTACGGTATAGTCACAATATCTGTGATTCACCGATTTTATCTCGCATAAAATCTTTTTTCCGCCGACTATGCTTTCGGCTCTGCCGTAGCCCGTCATGCTTTTTAACACAAAACTCACCCACTTTATCATTATTCAGATTATTATATCACATTTTTTTCAAAAATAACATACCTTTTTCAAAAATTCTTTTATTTTTTTTGATTTTCTCGTTTTTTTGTGCTATAATAGAAATATTCGGAGGAAAATATTATGGCATTTGATACAATTTGTGTAAAAAAAACGGTCTCGGAACTGAATTCCGCGCTTTTGGGTGGCAGGATTGATAAGATACACCAGCCCGAAAAAGATGAGCTTCTGCTCGCGATACGTACTATAAACGGAAATTACAAACTGACGCTTTCCGCCAGTTCAAATAACGCGCGTGTTCATTTTTCCGACACTTCAAAAGAAAACCCAAAAACTCCGCCCATGTTCTGTATGCTTTTAAGGAAGCACCTGTCCGGCGGAAAAATCGTTAAAATTTCTCAGCCGGCTTTTGAGCGTATAATCGAAACGGATATCGAATCCTATAACGAACTCGGCGACCTTACCGTAAAGCATTTGATTTGCGAAATAATGGGTAAAAATTCCAATATTATTCTCTGCGCTGAAGATTACCGCATTATCGACGCGATAAAGCATGTGGATTTTACCTTGAGCTCGGTGCGCCAAATTTTGCCCGGTGGCGCATACACTCCGCCCCCGGCGCAGAGCAAAACGGCAATTTTATCGGATGAAATCCAAAACGTCCACCTTGATTTTTCAAAAGACGGCATACAGGCGCACAAAGCGATAATGAATGCAGTGTCCGGCATCAGCCCGATTACGGCGCGAGAAATAGTATATAGCGCCGTCGAAACGTCTGACAAGCTGTGCGGTGAACTTTCGGAAGAAGAAAAGAATAAAATACGCGCCGCTCTTTTAAGCTTTGCGAAAAATCTCGAATTCGCTCCATGTGTAATTTTTGACGGCGCGGAAAAACCGATAGATTTCTCCGCAACAAGGATAAATCAATACGGAGGCAGCTTCCGCGTTAAATACTTCGATACAATGAGCGACACCGCGTCATTTTTCTACCGCGAACGCGATTTGCAGGAGCGCATTCGGCAAAAATCCTCGGACCTTTTAAAGCTTTTGATAAACAATTTGGAGCGTTCTTCAAAAAAGCTTGCCATTCAGCGGCAAACGCTTCGAGATGCCGAAAACAAGGAGCAGTACAAAATTTTCGGGGATTTGCTTACGGCAAATCTTTACAGCATATCGGACAAGCAGGAATCCGTTACGGTAAGTAATTTTTACGAAGAGGGCTGTCCCGAAATCGAAATTGCGCTTTCGCCCATGCTTTCACCGGCTCAAAACGCACAGCGCTTTTATAAGAAATATAACAAGCTGAAAAATGCCGAAGTTGAGGTGAAAAAGCAAATAACCAACACTCTTGCGGATATCGAATATCTGGAAAGCACTTTGAGCGCCGTTGAAAATTCCGTTTCCGAGACTGATATCAATGCAATCCGCGCAGAGCTTGCAGAGCTCGGATATATCAAGCGCCGCACCAAAGGCAAAAAGGATACATTAAAGCAATCAAAACCCATGCATTTTGTGTCGGTTGACGGATTTGACATTTATATAGGGAAAAACAATACTCAAAACGATTATCTCACTCTGCGTTTTGCAAATTCCGGAGACATATGGTTTCACACAAAGAAAATCCACGGTTCCCACGCAATAATAAAGCTCGGAATCGACAAAGATGTTCCGAAAACAACAATGATGGAAGCGGCACAGCTTGCCGCATATTATTCAAAAGCACGCAATTCCTCACAAGTTCCGGTCGATTACACCTTTGTGAAGAATGTTAAAAAACCGAACGGCGCAAAGCCCGGCATGGTTATTTACGATAACTACAATACCGTCTATGTTACGCCCAAATCCCCCGACGTCAATTAGCTGAAAATGGAATTTTGTGCGCAACTTAAATATACACGAGGTAATACTATGGCTGTAAATGTTATTTCCGAAATAATTTACAAAAACAGAAAAAAGCTCAAACTTTCGCAAAAAGAGTTAGGGGAACGTGTGGGCGTGAGCAACCGTGCGGTTTCAAAGTGGGAAAACGGTCTTTCATATCCGTCAACCCGTACCTGCCTTAAGCTTGCGGAGCTGTTCAAAATACCGTTCGACTCACTAATCGGCGGCGAAACCGTCTCCGAAAGAAGTACACACAGCGCATCCGGAATGGAATCCTTAAAAGAGCTTTATCGAATAGGCAGAGGCCCGTCCAGTTCGCACTCCATGGCGCCCGAAAAAGCATGTCTTATGTTTCGTGAAGAAAATCTGCATGCCGACAGCTTCAAGGTTATCCTTTACGGCTCACTGGCAAAAATGGGAAAGGGACACATGACGGAATATGTTATCAACCGCGTTTTTAAAACCCGCAAGCTTGAACTGATTTTCGATCATGATACAAAAAATCTCCCCCACCCGAATACCATGGATTGCTACGCATATACTGCAGGAAAGCAAACGGATTTTCGGAGGGTTTTGAGTGTGGGTGGCGGCAAATTCGTCATTGATGGTAGGCACCACCGTGAAAGCACGCCAATTTATCCCCTTGCAAAATTCACCGAAATAGCCGCTTTCTGCCGTCGCCGACAGCTAAGGCTTTGGCAATATGCACAACTTTGTGAGGGCAATGAAATTTTCGAATATTTAAAAGAAGTCTGGAGCTGTATGAAGGACAGCATACGTTCGGGCATTGCTTCCTCGGGCACACTCCCGGGCGGGCTCGGCGTGCAGAAAAAGGCTAATTATCTGTTTTCCAAAAAGCCTTCCGGCGAAACTCCCGAAACTCGGGAAAACAGACTCGTCTGCGCATATGCTTTCGCGGTCAGCGAGCAAAACGCTTCAAGCGAAATTGTTGTCACCGCTCCCACCTGTGGTGCATCCGGTGTGCTCCCGGCTGTTATGTATTATCAACAGGAACAGCGTGGCTTTTCTGATGAAGAAATCATCCGTGCACTTGCCGCGGCAGGAATAGTCGGAAACATCATAAAGACAAACGCATCTATCAGCGGTGCGGAATGTGGCTGTCAGGCTGAAATCGGCAGTGCATGTTCAATGGCGGCGGCAGGTCTGTCAGAACTTTTCGGCATGAACCTTGAGCAGATAGAATATGCCGCGGAAGTGGCAATGGAACACCATCTCGGCTTAACCTGCGACCCGATACGTTCTCTTGTGCAAATTCCATGTATCGAGCGCAATGCCGTTGCCGCCATGCGTGCGATAAATGCTGTATCCCTCGCGGGATTTTTGAGCGGAAGCCGAAAAATTTCTTTTGACCTGGTGGTAAAAACCATGTATGAAACCGGTCTTGACATGTCAAGAAGCTACCGCGAAACCAGTGAAGCCGGACTTGCAAAATTGTATCTTTGATAATTCGCGTAACCCGTGTGATGTAAAAAACTCAATTTTTTACATCACTTTTTTTCGTTCTTTTATCCTGTCATAACGGATTTTTTTAAAGCATATAAATCAGAGTAAAGGAGCGTGATTTTCTTGAAAAAAACAATTGCAGTAACCGTAATCGCAGCTTCGCTGAATATATTTACACCATGTGCACGTGCCAAAGTTCTTACTCCCGATGTCAAGTCATCAATTTTGATGGAAGCTTCGACCGGCGAAATATTATATGAGCATAACCCGGACGAACGCTTGCCGATAGCCAGTGTCACAAAAGTTATGACCATGCTTCTCATAATGGAGCGCATAGACAGCGGTGCACTTACCTTTGATGACATTGTAACCGCAAGCGAAAATGCGAACAGCTACGGAGGTTCTACCATGTTCCTTGAAACGGGAGAACAGCTCAGTGTGCACGATATGATGAAAGGTATTGCCGTTGCCAGCGCAAATGACGGATGCGTTGCCATGGCTGAGCACATATCCGGAAGCGAGGCGACTTTTGTGGATTCAATGAACAAGCGCGCCTCAGAACTCGGCATGACAAACACAGTTTTTCTTAATACAAACGGTCTGGATGCCGATGGGCAATATTCCTCCGCACGCGATGTTGCCATAATGTCACGCGAGCTTATAAAGCATGAAAAAATATTCGAATACACAAAAATTTGGACAGATTCTTTAAGGGGTGGGAAATTTGCACTTGCCAACACAAATAAGCTTATCCGCTTTTATAACGGTGCGAACGGTTTGAAAACCGGTTCCACCTCAAAAGCAGGTTGCTGTCTTTCCGCAACCGCAGAGCGCGACGGTATGGAACTTATAGCGGTTGTTCTCGGTGCACCCGATACAAAAACGCGTTTTTCTTCCGCATCCGCACTTTTAAATTACGGTTTTTCCGGATATTCACTTGAGCACCTTGCGGAAAAGGGCGAGCCTGCCGGAATTGTTAATGTTTCCAAAGGCATAAAAAGCGAAGTTCGTGTTTCTGCCGCAGACAGCCATTATGTGCTCACATCCCGCGCAAATCCTGTAGAAACCGAAAAAGAGGTGATTCTTGCCGACAGAATAAGTGCACCCGTTTGTAAAGGCGATAAGGTTGGCGAAATATCCTTTTCTCAAAATGGAAATATAAATAAAACCATAGATATCATTGCCGATGAAGATGTACCCAAAAAAAGATTTTTAGCACTGTATGCCGATGTTTTTTTCGAATTTTTGGGAAACGTGCAGGCATAAGTCTGATATCGATTTGCTTTCCTCACAGACGGTGAAATTTTTTAGAAATGTGTAACACATCATTGACAAACCCCACAAAAATGAACGCCATCGAAAGATGGCGCCCTTGACATGCCACTGATTTTTCGCTATAATGCGGCTAAGGCAGAAATCTGATGAGCGGATTCCTGCCTGATAAAAAATTTATTGGATTATATTACCATTTTGGAGTTTACACAAAATACGGGATATATCCAATAATTTACATTTATTTTTGTTCCCCGGAACCTTGTGTAAATGCCGCATTTCGATATCCGTCGGTTTTATCCTTGTTTTTCTCCCACTTTTCTTTCATCATATCGTAAACCTTTTGGTCAATTTGGGGTGTCCCTCCGACAGATGTGGGCAACAGCATATCTCCCGCAACCTCCGGAGATGTGCAAGCAGTATCGTTCCTCCACTTTTCACGTTCCTCAACATTTCTCAAATTCGGAATATCCATAGGGATTCCTCCGGCAAGTATTGAGCGATATGCAAACATACCCGGTAAAAACATGTCCAACGCCTCGTATACATCTATTATATCCGCAGACTCATTTCCGCGAAGTTTTTCAATAAAATTATGCATTAAATAGAAGTCGGAACCACCGTGCCCAAAAATCCTGCACTTTTCATCGTAACTTCTTGAAGGCAGGTAGCTTTCAAACTTGTCACCGTTATATTCGCCCGAATAATCGTCACAATTGACATAAATTCTTGCAATATGACCATCAAATGCATCCTCTCTTGCACATTCCGCTCTGCCCTTGCTTCCGTACATCGAATACCATACGGAATTTTTGTACAGCTCGCCATGAATACTCTTCACTATACCTCCGTTTTCAAGAGTAACCATCTCGATACCGAACTGTCCGCCTTTTCTTCCGCAGCGCAAATTTCTCTCATTCATGCGGCTTTCAAATCCGGTTACACTGACAGGTCTTAATGAAGTTGCATGAATTATAGGTCCGAGAGAGTGCGTACAGTAAAATGTCGAATACATTCTGTTTCGCCAATGGTTTTCTACACCATATGTTAAATCCGACCATGCCGGCTCGCAATTATGAATATACTCACATTCCGCATATTCAATCTCACCCAGCTTATTATTTTCATACAGCCTCTTCATTTCATAGCATGCCGGCATATAACAATAGTTTTCACCGTATGCATATATTTTTCCGGTTTCTTCCACCGCCTCGACAAGTTGTACCGCCTCTTCCATGGTCTGAACCGGCAAAACCTCCGAAATGACATGTTTTCCGCTTTTCATTGCCGCAATTGCAAACGGTGCATGTTCATCGGCAAAATTTGCCAAAACTACCGCATCCATATCGTGCTTTAAGAACTCATCAAAACTGTCGTAATATGTAATATCATATTCTTTGCAGTGTTCCTTTTGTACCTCAATCACCTCTGAGTTATTGTCACATATCGCGACAACCTCAGCATTTTCAGCAACTTTGCAGTAGTTTATCATAGCCGTTCCGCGGTATCCGCCCACAACTCCGATTTTTATTTTTGACATAGTTACAACCTCCTTTTTTTATTTAATTGTATCAAAAAAAAATCAAAAGTAAATGTAATATTTCCATATGATTATGGAGAAAAGTTATATTTTAATTGACAATGTACCGTTATTGTTATAAAATTTATCCGAGGTGATTAACTGTGCAAAATAATATATGTAAATTCATTCCGCGCCCCGATGATGAAAAAAGTATAAATATTTTAAATTTTGTTCTTGAAACCAAAAAGCAAATCCCCGATGAAATTCACTGTGATGCTGTATATAAAATGTATTTTGTAACTCACGGCACCGGGCAGATTGCAACCGGCGGAACGACTTATGCACTGAATAAAGGGGACATATTTTTTACATTTCCCTCAATGCGTTATTCAATAGAATCATTGAATGATTTTGAATATATGTACATAAGTTATCTCGGAACACGAACAAATCAAATAATGGATAACCTAAATATAACAAAAGGGAATTTTCTTTTTAAAGAATTTGAGGACTTGTCGCTCATATGGAAAAACGCAATTTTTGATGATACATTGGTTCTCTCGCTTCGTTGCGAAGGGATACTGCTTTACACTTTCTCAAATATAGCTCAAATCGATGAGAAAAAATGCCAATCCCAAAAAGATACGGTACCGAAAATAAAAAAGTATATTGACGAAAATTTCACATCTCCCGAGCTGTCACTCGATACACTCAGCAACACATATTCCTACAACAAAAAATATATATCAACTGTTTTTAAAAACACTCTCGGTATAGGAATATCCCAGTACATAACCACTCTTAGAGTACAGCATGCATGTACACTTATAGAACAAGGTCTTACATCTGTCAAGGACATTTCATATCTATGCGGGTTTAACGAACCTCTTTATTTTTCAAAAGTCTTTAAATCAAAAATGGGAATATCCCCAAAAGGCTACATTGCTTCTTCGGAAAACTAAAAAACGGCTTAACGCCGTTTTTTTTAGTTTGAATTTTAATATTTGATTTCAGCGCCTACTTCTTCAGCCAAAGTTTCAAGTGCCGTGTTATAATCATCCAGTGCTGTTATTCCCTCGTTGAGCTTATCGTTGCCCGCAAGCACTTTATCCTCATCAAACTCCTTGATACCGGCAAGAACTTCACCGAAAGCTCCTCTATACAATTGCATTTCCTTAACATACTTATCATTCCGTTTTAAGAATTGAAAAGAAATTTTCAGCCAAAGCATTGTCATACGGATTACCCTTTCTTGACATTGACGGTGTAATGTTGTATGATTGTTTTAGCTTAAAGTACGCATGGAATGTATACTGAAAGCCTTGGTCACTGTGTAGCTGCAACTCTGCGGTGACCTTCTCTTTTTTCTTAGCTTCTTTAATTGTACTTAATACAAGATTAATATTTTGATTAGTTTTGATGTATGAAATATCTGTAACCCATTTTTGATTTGGTCTGTCAGCGTTAAAATCTCTATTTAATAAATTAGGATAGCGATGCAGGTATTCACTGCAATAGTGATATTTCTTTCTTCTGACAACAGACAAAAGATTGTATTTCTGCATTACGCGTAGATATGTACTCTACGGTATTGTCTGTTTTTACTGGATCCGTTCATGTACGATGCAAGTGTTTTTTTAATTATTTTTACTCTTTTACAAAATCCGGGGGATTTATGAATAACAGCAACTTATTTTCAATCGGTGAAATCGCAAGTGCAATCGGTATCACCAGAAAAATAATATTAAATCATGAAGCTAAAGGCTTAATCAAACCCGATAAAAAGGACGGTTCTTCGGCTAACCGTTATTATACCATAGATACTTTTACTCATATCCGAACAATACGTATTTTTCAGGATTTGGGGCTTTCGCTTGATGAAATCCGCGAATATTTTAACAATTTGCATGACCTGCGTCCAACTATCGAGCTGCTTGAGGGAATACGCTACAAACTTACTCTCACCATTGAGAAGCTGAAAGAGAGAAGCGATATAATCAGTGAAATAATAATCGAGCCGCAGACGGTTTACACGCGCCGATATAACAGCGTTACGGTAGAGGACAAAACGAATCTGCTGAGAGATACCGCCCTTGAAGCAACAAGAAAATTCGGAACCGATACTACAAGACGTACGTATTTTACCGAACTTTCCGTGTCGGCACCGAAAGAAGTTTCATATTCTGTCGCAGTTCCTCCCCAAAGTAACGGTGAACATGTTGAAAAGCTCCCAAAAAAGCGGGCAATCTTGCTTTTTCACCATGGAGCTCATGAGGATATTCCGAAAAAGCGTGAAAAATCGAATACGCAAAGAAAAACAATATTACTTTCCGGGATCTTCCGCAGTCTGTACCTTGAGGGTCCGCCCCAGCATAAAGATAAAAGTAAATTCATAACTCCAGTAATTGCGACTATCGAGGATTTGCCGTAACCGCATAAAGCCAAACCGCGCATGGTTGTCATTACTTTTTTCAAAAATTTCGCAAAACTTCTAATTTTTGTTTGACTTTTTGTTATTTGTATGATATAATATCTCTTGTGCGAAAACGGGATGTGGCTCAGCTTGGTAGAGTGCTTGAATGGGGTTCAAGAGGCCGCAGGTTCAAATCCTGTCATCCCGACCATTACGAGTGTTCTTATAGGATTTGAGAAAATCTATA
>CAYMBZ010000003.1:0-68404 GCA_964388835.1 uncultured Lachnospiraceae bacterium | reverse complement strand
TTTACTCGTAATAAAATATGCCGGAATGTAACACATCTATTGTAAACCTACATTTTGGGACAAATTACCATATTTTTAATGTTTTTGCGCAAAGAACTTGTTAATTTTCATTAATACAGCAACAAAATCAAAGGAATCGTCACAACAGACATAATTGTTGTTACCGCTACAATTTCGGACGCGTAGGTCGAATCAAGCTTATATTTTGCCGCCATAAGCGCCGTAACGGATGCTGTTGGGCACGCCGCGGAAATCAAAACCGCCTTTGCCACCACCGGTGCCGCGTTGGTTATCCGCGCCAATGCTACCGCGATTAGCGGTATTATCATAAGCCTTAACAGCGAAACAGCATATATCGCGCCGTTTTTTAATGCCTTTTTTATATCAACCCGTGTCAAATACGCACCCATTACTATCATTGCAAGCGGCGTATTAAGCCCTGCCAAATATTTCACGCTTTCGTCTATTACATAAGGAAGCTTAATTTTTGCGACAAAAAGAATAACCGCCAATGCCGTGCCTATAATCCCCGGATTTATTATGATTTTTTTTAAGGAAATTTCCTTTTTGCTTCCGCCGTACAGGCAGATACCGTGTGTCCAATACAAAACCGTAAAAACAGCAAGATAGACAGAACCGTAAAAAACCCCGTCCGCGCCCATTGCCGCCGAAAGAAGCGGAATTGCCATGAATCCGCAGTTTGAATATACCGAAGCAAAGATATTTACACGATATCTCAGTGTCTCTTCCTTTTTAAATACAAGCGTACTTATAATTATTCCCACCGCATGAATTATCAGCGAAAACACCGCCGCCATTACAAGTCCGACTATCAGTTCTCCGCTGAACTCCTTTTGGTATGCGTTAATCAGCACGCACGGGGTTACTATCATAAGAAGTATGTCTGTCATCTGGTTCGTGCCCTTTTCGTTTATAATGCCGGCTTTTGAAAGGACAAATCCGACCGCTATTAAAACAAAAATTATTAAAACCTGTACAAATACTATTCCGCTGAGTTCCATATTCTTCTCCAATCATTTTCTGTATAAATTTTAATCCGATATGATTCGGATTCTGCTCATGTTCATATGTTTTTAATATCTGCACCTCACTTTCTCCCGGTAGGTGCATTTTTGTAATTCTTAAATAAATGAACGATTTTGATGCCGCTGTTTTGCTTGAAATCATTATACCCCAAATTTACCGCTTTATCAAGCACAATACGGCAGTTTCATTCCATTTTTATCACAATTTGGTAAAAAAGCTGTTCATACTGCGGTTTTGCTTGTTACTTTTAATACTCGGTAACACAGCTCCCGCGTTTTCATAATATAGCATTAGGAAATTACTTTTTCCAAAAAAAATAACGAGGTGCATGAATTATGAATAATATATACATTTTATCCGACCTTGCCGTGGGCGAGCGCGCGCGGATAGAAAAGCTCCGTACTTCCTCCGACTCAATGCGGCGGAGGCTTTGTGACATCGGTCTTATTGAGGGAACGATTGCAGAATGTGTCTTGAAAAGTCCGTCAAAAGACCCTACGGCATATCTTGTACGCGGTGCCGTAATAGCACTCAGAAAATGCGACACCGATGAAATTATCGTATCGATTCAAGGAGGCGTAAAAAATGAGTAATTCTTCACACGACACTGCCAACCTCATAGTCCTTGCAGGGAATCCCAACGTTGGCAAAAGCAGTGTTTTTAACGCTCTCACCGGGCTTCGCCACCACACCGGAAACTGGCCGGGAAAAACCGTTGATTCCTCCTTGGGTCACTGCACCTTTAAGGGTGAGGATTACATAATAGCCGACATTCCCGGAACCTATTCGCTTGCGGCACACTCACAGGAGGAGGAAGTTGCGCGGGATTTCATCGTTTTCGAAAATATATCTTCCGTCATTATTGTATGCGATGCGGCATGCCTTGAACGGAATTTAAACCTGGTATTGCAGACAACGGAAATCACCGACAATGTGATTGTCTGCGTAAACCTCTTGGATGAAGCAAAAAAGCGCGGAATTTCCGTAAATCTCAAAAAACTTTCCCAAAAGCTCGGCGTTCCCGTTATCGGAACAATCGCAAAAAGCGGAAAGGGAGTCGATAAACTCATGGATGCGGTAGCCCGCGGCACAAACGGAACTCATCCCCTTCGCGCATCCTATACCCGCCCGATAGAAGACGCACTTGACCTCTTAACGCCGCTTATTTCCGAAAAGCTTACCGAAAAAATCAAATTTAAACCGCGCTGGCTTGCCCTTAAGTTACTTGAAAACGACTCGGAACTTTTATCAAGAATATCTGAGCACATATGTCTTGACCTCACAAAAGATGAAGAAATACAAAAAGCTCTTTCTCAATGCAGAAAGCTCCTTTCGGAAAGCGGAACAGAGGACAGCGGCAAGCTTTCGGACATTGTTGCCTCTTGCCTTATTCTTTCGGCGGAGGATGTAACAAATGGCGTTGTTTCAGGTAAAGAAAAATCCTACAGCCCGCGTGACAGAAAAATCGACAAAATTATCACAAGCCGAATTTTCGGTTTTCCGCTTATGGCACTGCTCTTGGCAATTGTATTTTGGCTGACGGTATCCGGCGCAAATTTTCCGTCCGAGTTACTTTTAAAATGTTGTTCTGTTCTTGAGGATATTCTTCTCACGGCTTGCATAACGCACAATGTTCCGGAAGTTATTTACAGTCCTCTTATTTTGGGTGTATATAATATTTTAACGCGTGTAATCGCCGTAATGCTTCCACCGATGGCTATATTCTTTCCGCTGTTTACCCTCCTTGAGGACCTCGGCTATCTGCCGCGAATTGCGTTCAATCTGGATAATTGCCTGAAAAAGTGCTCCGCTTGCGGCAAGCAAGCGCTTACAATGTGCATGGGCTTTGGCTGTAATGCCGCCGGAGTTGTTGGATGCAGAATTATCGACTCCCCTCGCGAGAGGCTTATCGCGATACTTACGAACTCATTCGTGCCGTGCAACGGAAAATTTCCCACATTAATTTCAATCATAACTATGTTTTTCGTATGCTACTCTTCCGGAATTTCAAGCTCGATTTTCGGCGCGCTGATGCTGACCGCCGTGGTACTTTTTGGGATTTTTGCCACCTTTGCTGCCTCTCTGTTTCTTTCAAAAACCTTTTTAAAGGGTCAGCCCTCCTCCTTTACCCTTGAGCTCCCGCCCTATCGCCGACCGAATATTTTACAAATTATCGTGCGCTCGTGCTTAGACAGAACGCTGTTTGTTCTCTCCCGCGCGGCATGCGTTGCCGCCCCCGCCGGTCTTGTGATTTGGCTTTTTGCCAATATCCGTATAGGCGGTGCTTCGTTTTTGGCGCACACCTCCGCATTTTTAGACCCTGTAGGCCGCCTTATCGGTATGGACGGTACGATTCTGCTCGCCTTCATTCTCGGCTTCCCGGCAAATGAAACGGTAATCCCCATAATTATTATGTCATACATCTCCTCAGCCGCACCCGGCAGTGAAATGGCGCTTTACGAAATGAAAGAACTGTTTATCGCAAACGGCTGGACACAAATTACCGCAATCAACGTTATGCTGTTTTCCCTTATGCATTGGCCCTGTTCAACAACACTTCTTACCGTAAAAAAAGAAACGGGAAGCTTAAAATGGACTCTCGCTGCCGCGGCGCTCCCCACCTGTGCGGGATTTATCACATGCTTTATCTTTACGCAAATTGTGAGGTTTATACTTTAAATAAACGTTTTTTCATTTCCGTTAATTTTGTACAAAATTAATTATTCTTAAATGCAAAATATTATTCAAAAAGCTATTGATTTTTATTTTGCAGTTTGCTATAATATGGTGAATATTATATTAAGAGGGAGTATGACCATAGATGAAAATTATCATTGTCGGTTGCGGCAAAGTAGGTCAAAAGCTTACCGAAAAGCTCAGCCAGGAAAATGAACATGACATAACCGTTGTCGACCTTCGCCGCAAGGTGGTTGAAGGTCTTATCAACCAATATGACGTAATGGGAATTGCCGGCAGTTGCTGTGAGCTTGATACTCTTACCGATGCCGGAATTGAGGATGCCGATATTTTAATCGCGGTAACCGGCTCCGATGAGCTCAATCTGCTCACCTGCCTTATGGCGAAAAAAGCGGGGGGCTGCCAGACAATCGCACGCGTGCGCAAGCCCGAATACAGCAAAGCGCTTCACCTTTTCAAGGAAGATTTGGGTCTTGCGATGATTATAAATCCCGAACTCACCGCGGCTACCGAAATAGCGCGTATTCTGCGTTTTCCGTCCGCGATACAGATTGACACCTTTGCCAAAGGCAGAGTAGAAATCATCAAATTCCGTCTCCCTGAAAACTCGGTTCTCGACAATCTCAGCGTGTCACGCATGAGCCAAAAAATTGATTCCGATATTTTGGTGTGCGGTGTTGTCCGCGAGAATGTGGCATTTATCCCAGGCGGTGACTTCATTTTAAAAAGCGGCGATTACGTCAGCATTGTCGCCTCCGCCAAAAACGGCGCGGATTTTTCGAAAAAAATCGGCATCAAAACAAACCGCGTAAAGGATACCATGATAGTCGGCGGCGGTGAGATAGCGTATTATCTGGCGAAACAGCTTTTGGCTACCGGAATTAACGTAAAAATTATCGAAGAAAATCCCGAACGCTGTGAAGAGCTCTGCCGTCTTTTGCCAAAAGCTACAATAATAAACGCCGACGGCACCGAAAACCGTATTCTCATGGAAGAGGGTATTGAATATGCCGAATCCTTTGTGGCACTCACCAATATCGATGAAGAAAACGTTTTGCTTTCTCTTTATGCAAAAAGCAAAACCAACGGCAAGCTTATCACAAAGGTCAACCGCATTTCCTACGACGGGGTTATTCCGAGCTTGAATCTCGGCACAACCGTTTACCCGAAAAACATCACTGCCGACTATATCGTTAAATTTGTCCGCGCAAAAAACAATTCTATCGGCAGTAATATAGAAACAATGCATATTATCCTAGACGGAAAAGCCGAAGCTCTTGAATTTAGGATTCGCGATAATTCTCCCATTGCCGGAATACCGATTGAAAAGCTCAACCTTAAGGACAACCTGCTTATAGTGTGTATCAATCATAACGGCAAGGTTATTATCCCCAAGGGCAAGGACACAATTTCTGCGGGCGATACCGTTATAGTTGTCACAACCCACCGCGGATTTACCGATATAAAGGATATTCTGAAATAAGAGGGCAAAAAAATGAATTATAGAATTATTATGCATACCTTAGGCTGGGTACTGAATATAGAAGCCGCAGCAATGATTCTGCCGCTCATATGCGCCGTCATCTACGGTGAGCCGTATGTTCTGCTGTTTGCGCTGTGCATATTGATGTGCCTCGCGTTCGGACTTACCCTTACTGTCCGCTCACCGAAAAAGAAAAATATGTACGCGCGAGAGGGATTTATAGCGGTTGCGCTTTCCTGGATTATTTTGAGTATTTTCGGTGCGCTCCCCTTCTACATCTCGGGGTTTATTCCTAACTTCATTGACGCGCTGTTTGAAACCGTATCCGGCTTCACCACAACCGGCGCTTCAATCCTGACCGATGTTGAAGCATTACCGAAAAGCCTCATTTTCTGGCGAAGCTTTACCCACTGGATAGGTGGAATGGGCGTTTTGGTATTTTTGGTGGCAATTCTGCCCCTTTCCGGCGGAAACAACCTTTATCTCATAAAGGCGGAAAGCCCCGGCCCGTCGGTCAGCAAGCTTGTTCCCAAAGTGCGCACAACAGCAAAGATACTTTACGAAATGTATCTTGTAATGACACTGTTTGAGATCGCATTGCTTTATTTCGGCGGGCTACCGCTCTTTGATGCACTCACCCTTTCTTTCGGCACAGCCGGAACGGGCGGATTCGGCATTGCAAACAGCAGTGCCGCCGATTATTCTCCCTATGTGCAGAACATTATAACAATATTTATGATATCGTTCGGAATCGACTTCTCCCTCTATTATCTGCTGTTAATGCGCAAGGTTCGGGATGTGCTTCATTCCGATGAACTTAAGGGATATTTGGGTATCATTCTCGGCTCGATAATCATAATAACCGTAAACTGCCGCGGCATGTTTGAAACCCTTGCGGACACAGTGCGCCATGCGGCATTTCAGGTCGGCTCGATAATAACCACTACCGGCTATTCCACGACGGATTTCGACAAATGGCCCGAGCTGTCCAAAACCATTCTCATCATGCTCATGTTTATCGGAGCATGTGCGGGAAGCACCGGCGGCGGCATAAAGGTTTCGCGAGTTATTATATATATCAAAAGCATATTTAAAGAACTTATCGCCGCGGTTCATCCGAACAGCGTGCGAAAAATCACAATGAACGGCAGACCCGTAGAGCATGAGGTTCTGCGCGCCATAAACGTGTTCATGGCGGCGTATATCCTTATCTTTACCTTGTCGATTTTGATAATAAGCATAGATAATTTTGACTTTTTAACAAACTTTACGGCTGTTGCGGCAACTCTGAACAATATCGGACCCGGCCTCGGCGGGGTCGGACCTACCCGGAGCTTCTGCGCGTACTCGAATCTTTCCAAACTGGTACTTACCGCCGATATGCTCATCGGCAGATTGGAAATTTTCCCGCTGTTGCTTCTGTTCACGCCGACAGCTTGGAGAAAATAAAACAGAGAGGTTTAATATGAATAACAAATTTAATGATTGGGAACGTATGATAAGCGGCAAGCTGTACAACCCGGCGAGCTGTGATATCGCAAAACATCACGAAAAAGGTCTTTCGCGATGTGATAAATTCAACCGAATTCCCGTTCGACGGATAAAGAAAAAGCAGAAAGCCCTGGAAAAATTAATTCCCTCTGCCGTAGGTAAGAATTTTATGGTGTATGCACCATTTTACTGCGAATACGGCGTGAATATCCATGTCGGAAAAGAATGTTTTATAAACTACAATACCACTTTCCTTGACATAGCACCTATTACGCTTGGGGACAGCGTGTGGATTGGCGCAAATGTCACGCTTGCCACACCGCTTCATCCATTTATCGCCGAAGAGCGACTAAACGCAGACTACCCCGACGGCAGACACGATTTCGAATACGGCGCGCCGATTACCGTAAAGGACGGTTGCTGGATATGTTCAAGCGCAACGATTACCGGGGGCGTTACTATCGGCGAAAACAGCATTGTTGCCGCCGGTGCGGTTGTACTGCACGATGTTCCGCCCAACAGTATCGTCGCAGGTGTCCCGGCAAAGGTTATCCGCACCATAGATGAGGATGACCGGCTTAATGTATGGGAAACCTATATGAAAAATGAAACACCGGTTTCGGCACGAAAAAAACGGCAGTCATCTTGACCGCCGTTTTTTTGTGGATTTAATAATGACGTCTGCGGCAGAGCCTCTACCCGAGGGTGACGCCTTTGTGTGCTTCGGGCGAAAGAGGTGTGAAAAAAGCTCCCTTGTACCCTCCTGTCAAGCCTTACGGTTTGCCACCCCATTTAGGTAAGGAGGGCTTGGACAGCACATTTTCGGACTTTCCGACAATTCGCCCCCGCAAGGCTTCCCCAAAGAACGCAGAAAACGCCGCGAAACAAAAAAAGTGAAGTTTGCGAAAATTCACAAACTCCACAAGTAATTAATCTCAGCCCAGCTTTTCCAGAATATTTTTAGCCAGGAAGTCGCCCAAAAACTTATATCCGTCCTGATTGTAGTGAACACCGTCGATATGACGAATTTCTGCCTTGCCCTCTACAAGTCCGTAAGAATCTATAATCGGGAATTCAAACTTTTCCGCCAATTTTTTAAGCACTTCGTTTCTTTCGTGAACAATCGGTCCCCTTTCGGTGTGGTCGTTATATCCGCCGCCCGGCATTGTAACCGGTGTCAAGGTTTCAACGGCAATCTTTGTATTTTGATTTTTCAAATACTCAAAACACTCCGTCATACCCTTTTCATAACCGTCGATTTCCAGGTGGAAGCCGTGCAATCCATGGCTTACACAAATCAAATCATACTTGCTCTGCTCAACCATGTATTTCAGCTCACGCATAAAATTCGGATTGTCCACGCTTCTTGAAGTTGCCAGCATATCGATGAAAACATCGCCGACATTTTCCTTAACGAACTCTTTCATGCCTCTTGTAATGGAATCGCCGAGCATAAGTACACGCTTGCCATCCTCAGTCGGTTCATCCCACCAGATATCCGTCCATTCGTACTTTTCCAAAACTGCCATTTTCTTTTCCTCCGTTTTATTTTCTTACGCCGACATCGCTCATGTCGATATCCACAAAACCGATTTCATATGCCGGTGAATTTTCCTTAAGTCTGTAATCATGATTTTCCGCATCCACAAACAGCGGGTCAGCGATAATGCTGTGCTTATCCAGCTCATGTTCCGCCTCGGCATCCGCCTTGTGCTTTTCTAATCCGTACTGTCTGTAGAAAATCGGTTCCTCGTCATCGAATGCGTAAATCAAATTATAATCCGAGCAGAAGCAATCCGCCAGAACATCCTCGCCCGATGAGCCGTAAACCGGCAAACTGTTTCTTGTAAAGAGAATATTGCGCTCCGACACGAATCCGGTATGCATTTCCTGCAACCAGTGAAGCGTACAGCCATGCTCTCCGGCATCAAAAATATTGTTTTTTACAATATTCATGAATCCGAAATGCTGTTGAAGTGAACCCGCATCAACGTTATAGCAGATGTTGTTTTCCACAGTAACATAGGATGCGCCCTCGTCCAAATAAATCGCCTGACCGCCGTAGTATCTGCAACGTGTATCATGAATAAGATTACCGCGCAAAACAGTGCCTTTCTGTGCACCCAGTATATAAATACCGCCCATATCCGACAAATGTCCCTGACCGATATGGTGGATATGATTTTTCTCAATAATATTGTCATGCGACTTGCTGAATACATAGCCCCAAACCCAGCCGCAGGAAATTCCCGTATAATACGTATAAGCAATCTCATTATGAGATATAACGTTTTCATAGCTGTGCATAATCAACACACCGCAACCGGCTTCGAATTTTATGCCGCAGTTTGTGATTTTGTTATCGTTTACCGTATTTCCGTAGGTTTCATCTCCGTCGAAATCCGGGTTGTTGCCGCCCTCTATTTTTACACCGCCGGCGCCGCAATCGTCAAAAACATTGCCGCAAACACGTACGCGGTGGCTTCCCAAGCCGATTTGCACGCCATAGAGACCATAGTGCAAAAGCTCACAATCCTCAACGCGGCAATTTGCGCTGTTTTTGAAGTTAATAAGCGCATTTGCGCCGCAGACCGCTTGACTATCGCATGCAAGTCCCTTGCCGGTGCGCTCGTCAACCATACTGCTTTCATACTCACTTGAAGAGTATTCAAATGTAAGATTTCTGAAGCAAACATTATCCGCCTCAACATTGAACATTGCTTTAACCGTCGGCATGTATGCTTCAAACTCGCCGTCATTTTCCGGAATATAATACAGCGTGTTTGTCTCGATATCGATAAAATACTGATTGGTTTTTTTGAACATTTCTCGCACATTTTCAAGGTAATATTCCATTGTGCTGTACTCAGCATTGCTGTTGCCGATATTTTCCGAACCCTTAATACTTGAATAAATTGTAAACGCCGTGGTTTTTGTCATGGTAACCTTGCCGGTTTCACTGTCGTAGGATTCAATGCCGGCATGCTCGTCCACCCAGTAGTGGTTGAAATTTACCGAAACCTCCTCGGGATGCGAAAGGTTATCAAAAACGCCCTTTTCCGCAATAAACCACTCTGCGCGGTCATGCAATGCCTTGGTTTTTGACTCGGACTCTATCGGGTACAAAAATCCCTCTTCCGGGAAACGCGGCAGAACCGCACGCTTGCCGTTTACAAAAAGGTCGGACGGAATAACTCCCTCCGGAATTTTTGCCGCAAGGCATTTTACGCCGCACATCTCAGCTTCATAAAAGCCCTCGATTTTTTTTGCACCGCGGATAACGGCTTTTTTGTCGCCATGACCCTCGATTGTAATATCGCTCATCATGCGTCCGATATTTATTTCCTTATCCAAAAAATATTCGCCGCCCATAATTGAAATAGTAACAGGATGGTCACATCTTCCCACTCTCAGCTCACGCACACGCGCGAGGGCGGTTTCAATGGTCTTAACCGGACCGGAATCGCTGTGAATATCCGTTGAAATTCCGGAATACCATTCGTTTCCGTTTACACAATCAACATAAATTTTTGCTGTTGAATTTATATTTTTCATAACTTCCTCCAAAACACTTATCGGGCGGCGTTTATTTCGCCGCCCGATACGTGAAAAGCTTCTTTATTTAGTGCTCATGTAATTTTCAATCAAAGCTTTTTGAGCCGCATCCCAAACGAAAGCCTTAATCTGGTTTCCGTCGGCGTTAATAACGTCTGATGCATCCAGTCTCCATTCAAATGCAGAGCCTGCGGCTACCGTCTTGTCCTCTTTTTTTATAGCCTTAACTTCACTGCCGCTGTTTACAACGTTGTAATTTGCATCGGCTACCAATGCTGTTGTTGCCTCACCTGTGTTGTAACCCTTGATGATGAATACCGGTTTTCCCGTAATCCTTGCAATATTCTTTACAAGAACATCCGCATTAGCGGTAATTCCCTTTGTCATATCCAGTGCTGTAGGCGCAACATTTTCATAAAGGTCGATTGAATTTATCACAAGACCCGAACTGCTGTGTGAACTTATATCGTATGAATGGCTATCTTCAGTAACGCCACCTTCGCACGCAATTCCGCTTTCAACCTTGATTTTTACAGATTTATTTTCCGGAATAACAACTCCCGCAAGTGAGACGATGAGCTTGTCGCCGTCTATTGTCTTTGTTCCTATTTCTGCTTCGTTAACCTTAACGCTGATTTTTGATTTTGCATCCTCTGTCAGCTTGTCTGAGAACTTGAATACCAATTCCTTTGTATCTTTCAACTTATCAAGATCTGTTTCAAAGAACTCTTCACTGCCGTCATAGCTTACTGCCTTTGCGTACTGCATGTATACGCTCTTGTTTGTAGGTTCTTTACCTGTCGCATCGTCCGGCTCGATTTCCCATACCTTGAGGTTGTCGATTGCAAACGGAACTCCCGCAGGTGTCCAGTTAGCCATAAATTCGATTGCAACTGTATTTTCATTTCTCAATCTGTTTGCAACATTGTCATTCCGTACATTCGCGTATAATTCCTGTGTATTACCACTTTCATCTGTTATCTGCAAATATCTTGTTGTCTTGTTTCCGTCATCAGCTGTATTCGGATTTATTATATACTTGTAGTGATACCAAACTCCGTCACCTATTGTTACCGGGTTTTTTTCCGTTCCATAATCGTCACCGTAGCCCGGTTGTGTGTAGTTACTATCATATCCTGTTCCGAATTGAACTTTACCGTCATTTTTAATCTGCAGCAAAGTGCCGGTTACAGTTCCTACTGTAGCACCTGCCGTAGTTGCAGCACCCATAAACCAGCCGTTGCCTGTACTCTTCTTTGCGTCAAATTCTATAACAAATCCTTTTCCTTTTGTAACCGGCTTATTCAGTATAGTCTTTACCGCTTCCCAACGTTCAGCCCCCTTCATACTGTATATTTCAAGTGCTGTATTACTGTTTTTACCGGCTGTGGTTTTAAATTGTGTTTTTGTTTGATCCTGACCCTCGTATACACCACCTTTTTTAACACCGTCCTGATACCAACCAATGTATGCTCCGGCAATCCAGCCTACAGAGTTCTCATTTGCAGTTACTCTACCCTCAAAATCCTGATATGTAAGATAAGAATTATCCTTTGAAACCTTTATATTTGCAAAAGCTACCGAACTGCAGCCCGCTTCCTTATGAAGTCTGATACCGGCGATACCGTCTGAATAAGTTGGGTTCTTGTTTTCATCATCTGTCTGCTTTACTCCGGCAAACATATTTACCGGATAGGTGTTTTGTACAACAAATTCTCCGTCTTTATATACGTCTACCTTACCCGCCTGTGGGTTGATGTTGAGCTTAAAGTGTGCCCATGTGCCGTAGTCATATTCTGTTGCTTTGTTAGCTGAATTGGACGTTTTCGCCAAAGTCCAAAGGTTATATACATTATTTTGAGTTACAAATGTTCCCTTTACACTATTTTCTTCACTAGTATCTTCTGAATTCAAATACTCATATACACCGGCAAACATATTGTTTACTTTCTGATATCTGCCTGCGATAACACTATAGTCCGTATTGCCGAATGTTCCGTTGTATCTGTCCATTGTTGAATACTTATAGGTATTCATATCGGAATCACGCATAATACCGATTCCCCAGCCTGCGTTTGCGCTGTTTACGTCAAATTCAACAGTGAAGTTTTCACCATGGAGCGCATAGCCGCCGTCAAAGTTATAGTAATATGAACCTGCACCATTGCCGGACATTACGAATGTCTTTTCGCCGTTGCCCTTTGTGCCCTGCGTGAGGGTTGCTTTGTCATATGTACCGGTTGTCAATGTTGCCCAACCTGTCGGAGCGCCCTCGCCGGTATAGTCCGCAAAATCCTCATCAATCAAAACAAGCTCTTTTTCATTTGCATTGATTGTTTTTACAACAGAGAAAGCAGGATTGCCAACTGCCGTCTTACCGCTGATTTTGCCCGAAACTCTCGGAAGATTTACATAGTATGTGCCGTTTGGCAAATCACCAAAGTCGATTACCGCGCCGGTAGCTGTTTTTGTAAATGCTGTTGCAGATACCGTATTACCTGTCTCCACATTGGTTGCGCTGACACTGCTTGCCGCAACGCTTGACAAATTAACAGCTTCGGAATACGCAATGTCAACCTTACCGTTGTTGAAATCTGCCTTTACCTGCGGTGCCGCCAAAACGCCCTCTGCCGGTGTTGCATAGTTCTCCGCGGTGAAGTTATCCAACCAAATGTTGCCGCCTGTTGTCTGGAAGTAGATATTTTTCAGGTTATAGTTGGATTTCAGATTTTCATAATATGTATACTCATATATTGAGTTACCCTCATCATCTTCTCCTGCAACCGTTTGACTCTTCACTATTTTCGCGCCATCGATATATGGTGTATATGTTCCATGCTCCATATCGATTATCAAATCATATCTGTGCCAGGCAGTATCGGATTCATCTACAGTTTCGGTAGACCATACTTGTATTCCGGCATCACCGGTAAAAAGTGTCACCTTACCACCTATTGCGTAATTCAAATCAAGGTAATAGTTCTGTACAACTAGTTCGTGGCTGTCATGATAAACAGAGTTCGGATTCTTAGAGCCTGTAAAGTCGGTCGAACCCATGATTCTTACACCGGCACCCTCTTCAAGCTTCATATCAAAACCGATGTGGGCAATACCCTCTTGAACCAGTGTATCGAAATTAAATCTCGGAATAGCATTAGTAAGAACATACATTGCGTTTGAGCCTGTGGTGATTTCTGTTTTTCCGCGCAGGTTTACGGCACCGCTGCCCTGTACCCATTTTGCCCAGCCGTCCGGATAAACAGCACTGTCATCCTCTTTTACATAGTCGCCAAAGGTTTGAAATGCAGACAAGGTGTATCGTGAGCTGCCGTTACTTGCAAATGCTGTCATACCGGAAGCCATAAGCGATGCACTCAAGAGTGCGCACAATAATTTTTTAAAATTTTGCTTTTTCAATTTTCTCGCTCCTTTATTTTTTACATTTATATTTAATTTAACGTTTCTGTGACTTGTATATAGGCAAATCCTTACGCCGCCAAAGTCAGGCGCAACTCTCTTTTTGCGGTGCATATGCTACTGTCACGCACACGCACCGAGCAAAGGCTTTGCGCGCCGCCTCTCTTACCGAAAATCCCGTCAACAATTTCCGTTGGGAGGGCGGCTGTAAGAGCATGCCGTATTCCTCGGCGCAGAAGCGCTTAAATTACCGAATTATTTTGTAACTACCGTTACCAATTGCATTGATGGATATTCAAAAATGTATGCGCGGATTACGTCATATGTATCGGCATCCAGCTCATCTGTTTCAAATTCAAAATATCCCGTGTCGCTTGTTTTAAGCTCAATCGGAACAAGCTTAACGCTCTTCATAAGCTCAAAATCCTTTGTGCCGTCATTTACAAGTTCATAGCCGCAGATTGCCGCGGTATACTTGTTGCTTGAGGCATCGGTTTTTACCATATTAACCTTAAAGGAATTTCCGCTTTCGATTGAGTTGTTGTAAATTGTGTAGAAATCCGCCGTTTTCGGGGTCTTAAAGTTCTGCACAAAGTCAACCTCGGATTTGATATCACTTGAAATATCGGTTTCAATTCCCTTTAACACACTGATTGTGTAACTTCCGTCCGACTCAAGCGGGGTCGGGAGCTTTAATGTCAATGTTTTCTTGTCCCCTGACATTTCATAATCCGCGCTTACATCGGCGCCACCCTGTTTAAGCTTTACAAAGCTTTCGATTCCGGCACTCTTAACCTCTGTGTTAAAGCGGATATCGATATCGGTAATTCCTACCGGGATTGTTTCGCTTGTTTTGTAGGTATCGCCTGTGTATTCCTTAAGAACAATTTGGTCAACCTCCGGCTTATATGCCACACCCTGTGACTTAACGGAAAGGTTATCGATATAAAGCACGTTGGTACTGCCCTCTTCCGAACTTGCACCCTTAACACCCAATGCCATATACTTAACACTTTTCTGTGTAAAGTCGCGGTTTACGGTTGCCGTATATTCCGTTCCGCCGTCTACCTTAACCTTTAAGGTTGTGCTTGTGGCTTTATCCGGAATAATTCTAAGGCTTACCGTATGCCACTCATCCGGTGTTACAACACATGCATCGTTAAATTTGGAATCACATGTTGTCATAGCCGCACTTGCGTATTTAAGAGCGGAATCGTTTGCTGTTCCGCCGATGATGATTTCATCACGCTTTGCCATATTCTTGCTATCTCTCGGCTCACTGTTCAGCAGATAGAATCCCCACTCTGCGCCGTCGGTATAAACGTCAAATTCAACATTTATTTCTTTATTTGCTTCAATTTCCTCTTCAAACTGGTAATACGGTCTACGCACATTTTGTTTTGTTACCTGCATACCGAACGCAACATTGCCCTCTGCACGCTCAATTGCACGTACCGCCGGATTTGAAGTGTTGTCATTTGTGTCGGTCAACCAGCCGGACGGATATGCATTGTCCTCTGCCGTGTAATCATTAAAGTCATCTTCGCTATAGTTCTTTTCCACAACCTTTGTTTGGAAAGCGGTTCTGAAATCGATTGCCTTGTTCATTACACAGCCTGTGTATACACCGGTAAGACCCGCCGCCTTAAAGGTGTAAAGTCCAGATTGAAGTGTTTCGTTTACCTTAATTTTTACCGATTGGTCGTCCTTTGAGAGGATTTCGAAATCGCTTATCTTATAACCGTCAACGCTTCTTTCAATTACAATTTTATCCTCGGTGATATCGTCCGCCGATACCTTTTCACAAAACTTAATGTCCAGTGTAGGTTCAACGGTTTCAACACCCTCGCCGCCGTTAATCGTGGCTATCAGGTTTTCGGTGCTGTCATAATAGCGGTGTACATACACGTTATCGAGATACATATCTCCGCCGGTTACGTTAAACTGCAACGCCTTAAAACCCTTACTTCCCGTAGTAAAGTAAATCGGGTTGCTGTTCATCTTAACGCCGTCCATGTAGTACCACGCCTGTGCGCCAACCTCGGTCATTTCCCCGAAAGTAAGGTCAAAGTGGTGCCACTCGGTTGCGTCTGCCTCAACAGGCGGCAACACGTTGTTTCTCCATGAAATCATGTCCACGCCGCCGTTCATCCAGCCTTCTAAGTAATAAATTTTGTAATCGTTTGCGCTCCATGTGAATACGTTTGAGGCAATGTCGTTATATCCGGTTTTTGGGTCCGGTACAATTTCCATCGGCCCGGTAGTGCCACGTCCGTCATAAAGTCTCACAAGACCTGATGCCGGGTTCTCTCCCGACTCAACGCGCATATCAAAGCTTACGTGGAGCTTGCCCTCGTTAAAGAGTTCGCCGAAATACAAAAGTGTCCATGCGCCCTGCTTTGAGCGAAGCACTGTTGAATCAAGATCACTGTCATATGCTGAGCCGTAGTTTCCGTGGCCGTTGTCTACAGCACCCCAATATTCGTCCGGGAACTCATGACTACCCGGTGTAGCACTGTAGTTGTTAAAATCATAGAACATAACTTTTTCGCTGCCGGGTTTTGCCGCGGATACTCCGCATATTCCGACAACCGATTGCATTATCATAGCAAAAGCTACAAGCAATCCAGCTTTTTTCATTTTCATATCGTTGTTCCCCATTCCTATTTAATTAGTTTTATCGCAGTAAACAGCGATGTATCCTTTGTTTCGCCTATTCCGCTTGCGTATTCCAGCCAGCCGCGGCGGCCTGTTCCGTCATTATCGTTTACCATTGCGGAAAATCCGAGTGAGTTTCCCTCAACCGGGTTCTGACCCGTTTTCAGCAAGCTTGACCACGGGATTTTGAATTCATAATAGGTATGATTTCCCTTGCGGGTGATGGCACATTCGTAGTTTTCCCAATAGCCCTCGCCATTCCAGAAATCATCCTGAGATAAGTGTCTGTAGGCTTCCGCCGCGCCGCTGTTCGTCTGTGCGATTGTCAGCTGGTGGAAAGTGGTTGCTCCCTGTCCCGCAACGATGTAGCCTTGGTTTCCGTAATATACGCCGACCTGTAAGCTGTCACCCAGGTAGGTTGAACGTCCGTCCCAATCGTTCATGTGAACATCATCGACAATATCCGCCATCATGTAGAAGTTATCTTCGTCCCATTCAACCACGAATCGTCCGTTCAAGTCGTTCACACCGCGCCACGGCTCGGTTTTGATGAGCGATTTGTACTGCGACTCTTTGTTGATGTACATTGCGGATTTTTCCGCCCATTCGCCTTTTTCGATTATGCCGTCAATCGTCGGTTTATTTTCGGCATATGTCGCCATGGTAAAGTCCAGTTTGGTTGAGGACGATACCGTTTCGCCATTTTCCAGAACAATGTCGTAGTTGACGTTATATTCACCCTTTTCCACAATCTCCGGCAAACTGAATTTTATCTTGCCGGTTGTGCCTTTCGGGATTATTCCGATATCGATTTTCTTCAGCTCCGCAAAGCTTTCGGGGTAAGTAAATTTTACATAACCCTTTGCCGCTCTCGTCTGTGAAGCATTTTCAACGGTCATTTCTCCATGCCAGCGATTCAAATTGCTCTTGTCCGCAAGTGTTGCCGAAAGTTTACTTACAACAACCTCGTTTGAAACGATTTTTATCTGCGATTTCTGAACAACTTTTCCGTCCTTTTTAACTCTTACGGTTACGTAAGATTGCTTGTCCTTATCAAGAGTTACGCCTACCCTGATTACAGCGCGTTTGGACACAACATCGCTTGTGGACACTATTTCAAGTCCGTTTCCGCCATCGGCTTCAACAGTGTATTCGTCCGACGGAACGGTAACGCCGATTTCAGCAAAATCGTTCTTTGAGCTGTTAATCACATACTGTGAATAGTTGAATCTGTCCTCTACAACCTCCGGGTCACAGAAATCGCCCACAAGATACATTGGGCGCTCATCTACCGTAAAGGTGTAAACACCGTCATCACTGTACACGGTTTCCATATTGCCGAATTCATCGTAATAGTCAAGCTGTTTTGCATCCAACTTTAAGGTTACGACATCTTCGGTATCTACCGAATAAAGCGAAATAATATCTTTTCCGAATTTGTTGCTCTTGTATTTATAAATACGTACATTTTCGTCTTTATCGAAAATTCCCGTCGGTTCGCTGTCTGCCATTACGTAGCACTGTGCCGCAATCTCAAGCAGCGAAATCTTTGGTGTGTACGGCTTACAGTTGAACAGCTGATCCGCGTTATACGGACGCGCGTTTCCGTACATGTCCTCACGGTCATATGCAACGATACCGCGCTGTTCAAAGGTGAACAAACCGATTACGTCACCTGCGTCCATAGAACGCATGTAAATACACTTTCTTGTCATCCAGTTTGCCTGGTTCTTGTCGGTTGCGACAGAAGAATCGGCTGTGGTAAGACCACACTCGGAATCCCATACCTCAATGTCCTGAGGACCGCCGGCTTCGGCAATTTTTTCTTTCCATTTGATTACCGATTGCGCCGCAACGCTCTTCTCGTCCGCCGTTCTGTAATACGGGTGACCTGAGAATACGTCTATCGTCTTTGCCCAACCCGCATCAATCGCCTGCTGCAGGAATACGTCCGAGGTACTCGCCCAACAGGTTGCCGCACCCATAACCTTTGCGTTCGGGTTGGCTCTTTTAATTTCCTCCTGAGCTATGTTGTATACCGGCATATAAGATGCGCCGCCCATTTCGGTTACGCCGTCATCAAGAATTACGCCGTTGTGTACGTCCGGCTCGTTCCATATTTCGAAATATTCAACGCCCTTTTTCGCAAATTCTTCGCCGATAAACTTCATGTACTTTCTGTACGCATTGAGCTGTGCTTCGGTTGACGGGAAGATACTGTGGTTTCTCGCATAAACGAAGGATTGGCTCGAAAGAAGCGGAAGAACATGAATATTGTTTGCCAAAAGCTCTTCAATCAGGTTACCTACCGTTGTTCCCCAAATTTTATAATTTCCGGCGCCGTTTGCGGTTGACTCAACGTGCCACCACGGAACGTCCACTCTCATTCCGCCGATGTTCGTTTTCGACATAACGCTGACAGCTTCTTTATAATTTTCGCGCTGCCATGTATGAGTGCCGATGTAAACATTGCGATTCTTTATTCCGTTCGGGTCGGTTTTGATGATACAGAATTCAAGGGGCTCGAATTCTGAGGAAACCTTGTCGTTTGTGATGTATACCTTATAATCGTAAAGATTGCACTGGTCATATTCGCTTATGTCAAGGTCCTTATCCACCGTTTCGCCCACTCCGATTGTCAGCTGCTCGGTTTTGTCAAACAAAATACGCTGATCTTCATCGGAAAGTGCGAGATATTTCACGTTAAGCTCTAACGCCTCATCGGTTCGGTTGGTAAAATGGTTGTGTATAACCTTTTCCTCACTGAACCATGGGAAAGAGTTTCCGCTCTCATCGATATCTGCGGTCACATAAACCGGGTTTTTACCCGTAACACGTGTGACTTTTATTCTTGAAATCGCAACCGAACTTGAAGAAGTTGTCTGCGTATGACTGAACGGTGCCTTTATCGTCAGACGGAAATCGTATTTTCCGTCAATTCCCTTATGGAAATCAGCATTGTTTATCGTAAATTCCACCGTTCTCCATTTTCTTTGGTTCTCCAGATAGAACATCTGACCAAAACGGTTATCGCTTTCCAAAGAATCGTAGTAGTAAGCGAAATACCCGGTTCCGTAATCGAAATAATCGATTTCGAAATTATATTCGGCCGTTACATCGCTTACAAAATCCTCTTTGAAACTCAGATTTATGTATCTGCTTGCGTTTCCTTTTAAAACGTCCATAACCCAGCACGCTCTGCCGTCATAGGTCGCCGTTACCGCCGTTTCGCTGTCCCCCATAACCGCTGATTGGATATTGGTCAGCTTTGGCGAGACGGAAAATTCCGCCTCGGCTATATTTGTCGGCACCGCCGCTTCGGCAAGCGTCGGGATATACATGCTCTGTATCGCAAGGACAAGTACAAGCAGATATTTAATTATTCTGTTTTTTATCATAACACTGCCTCCTTATTTTATGTCCAAAACGTCGCACAGCGGTATCATACCATTTGTTTTATCCCAAAGCATAAGCTTGATATTATCATAGCTTGTTACTGCTATTCCCGATAGGTCAACTTTTTCTTCACCCGCCGCGGAATCGGCAATTTTTGTGCCTACAAGCTTTTTGCCGTTGTAGATTGCAAGATAAAGCTTACCGCCTTTTACTCCGGTATCGTTGTAGGTAACCTTTGCATACGCTTTTGATAGCTCATCGGTACTTACCGACACGTTTTTGATTTTTGAAATTCCCGTATACAGCTCAAGCTCGATATTCTTCGCGGATTCAGCCGAAAGTTTCAAGCAAACCGGTGTGGTATCGTCCGAAGATACAACATAAGCTGTATAATTCTTGCTTGTATCAAGCACTATGTCGAATTCAAATCTGCCGTATTGCTCGGTGAACTGCTGATCAATGTAAATCATATTTTCAGCGCTCACTTCATCAAATTCAATATCTCCCTCGGTAACTGAAAGAGTTACCATTTTGCCCTCTGCGCCTGACGGCACACTTCCTGTAATTTTGAAGTTCTCAATCTCCTTTGCGGAAGTCAGTGCCTCACCAATCACCGCATAAATCGGCGCTTCTGTCAAAGAGCATTTGCCGCCTGTATAAACATTGTCCAGCTTGTTTCCGTAAAGGTCATAGAAAGTTACTCCGGAGGGCAGTGTGTATGCTTTTTTCATGGTTTTGCCCTTTTCGCAGTACATCATGTACACTTCGCGGTCGTCGGCAGTGTACTTTGTTATGAAAGAGCTGTCCGTTCCGTCGGAAACGGTGATACATTCCGTTGCATTTCCCAAAATGTTGTTCATATTGGCTACAGCAAGATATGTCGCTTTTGCCGCATACGGTGTTTCGTAATTGTGCGCTCTCAACATTCCGTAGTTATCTGCCGTAGCTGTTTCGTTTGAGCCGTTGTTTGCAAGGCAGTACAGATAAAGTTTATCTGAGAAGCTGTACCGCTTAATTGTGTTGTATGCTCTGATTGCTTTCACCGCCTGCTCGTACTGATTTGCAACCGAGAAGCCTTTTCCTCCGTCATCGGCTGTCGTTGAGCCGTATTCGGTATGCCATCTCGTACTGTTCGCAAATTTACCGGTAAAAAGTCCGTGATAATCTCCCAGACTTTTAATCAAAGTACCGTAACGGTATGTTTTATGCTGCTCGTCGGTATAACCGCTTCCGAAATATGGGTGCTCTGTTACCGCATCAAAATACTTCGCATCCAAATTGTCCAACACCGCCTGCACAAACTGCTTTGTGCCCTCGGTATTTACCGAACAGGTTGAAAATGCACCTACCGTAACCGACGGCTTTACGTCCTTGATTGCCGTGTAAGCTTCCTTAAGAATCGTGGCGTATGCTGCACCGCGCGCTTTGTTTGATGCGGCTGTTCCGTCGGTTGCTTCATATCCCGGAATCTTCGCACAATCGGGTTCGTTCAGAATTTCTACATTATTAATATAGTTTTTAAACTCATCCGTCTGCATCAGCTTTTTCAGATAAACTCCGTAGCTCTTTATCGCATCTGCATCGGTTACAAAACTATTAGTATCATTTTGATAAAGTGAGTTCCAACCGTAAATCACAGGGAGAATGTCTATTCCGTAGCTTTCGGCATTCAAAATCAGTGTTTTCATTCTGCTTGTAAGCTTTACATCGCCCTTTGTTTTTTCAATTTCGTTCCATCTGAAATCGTCACGCAAATTCGATATACCTGCGGCATTTACCAGCATAAGGCTGTTATGAATATCTCCGACAGTGGTTAAATGCGCCGAAACACCCAGTGTGGGGTTTGTGTTGTTGCTTCTTACGGCTCTTGAGAAGTCCGCACACGTTATCTCGGTGCCTACCTTAACCTCAAGCTTATACAATGCGTATTCCTTTGCCTCCGGCGCTATTGTATCGGTAAATTTCTCGCCGGCATTTATATGAATTTTTCTGTTATTGGTACTACTTAAAACGGCTTTCATCGTATTGTCATATTTGTAAACCGAATATGTCGCCGTAATATCCTTATCGGTACCGGAGGTGTTTTTAAATACCACATCAAACTTTGCTTCTTCATCGCCGAAGAAGATGTTGCCCACCTTCTCCGACCCGATTGTGATACCAACGCCGTTCTCCGCCGCCATAATCGGTACAACACCGGCAAACAGCATTACGGCACTTATCAGCATACATATGCTTTTTTTGATTTTTGTCATTATTAGTCTCCTTAATTATAAACAAATATGCAAGACGGTGAGCCGGAACTTGAAGGTACGACAACAAATGAACAGTTCAAGCCGGTGTGCTCGTAATCCATGATATCCGCAAGACTTCCCACAGTGATTTTGTTCTTAGGCTCTGCGGAATTGTAAACCACTACCGGCGCCTTAACCATTATTGTCAAATCACTTGTATTTCCGTATTCATATGACAGACTCATTACGCTTCCCGAAATCTTATTTGCATATCCGTTAATGAGGTTGAAATACTGGTTTCTCAAATCCGAATATGACGGTTTTGCCGGGTTTGCACATATATACCAGTTTTTGTTTGTTGACGGAGCATTTGTAAATGTCTTTGTTTCCGCATCAAAAACCTTTGTTAGCTTGGTTATTGTGCCCAGAGCCTGGTTTTTATAGATTCTGATGATATCTCCGCACTTAATTCCGCTTACCGAGACAGCGCTGTCTACCTTCATCTTAACCGCTCCGCCCGATTGGTAACCTGAAATTGTTGTAATCGGCTCATCATCCGAATTAAGCTCGGTTGATACTTTGTCAACAATAATCGCGTTGTAGTCATCTTTCTGCGGCTCGGCTCTGTTTACCAACACATCGGCACACATGTTCTCGCCGTCATAAGAATATGCTTCAAGATAGTATTTTTTATCATGGTCAAAGTTCTCATTGATTGAGTACAAATCATCGGTATCCGCGATTTCTCTGTCGTTTACTATAATCTTTCCGTTCGAATCCGGCATCGGAACACGGAAGCATACTGTCTTTGCTCTGTCCCAAATAACTCCGGTCAGCTCAAAGGATTGCAGTCCCCAGTTAAGCGCATATGAGGTGTTTCCGTCCAGCATACGTCTTAATGTGGTTTCCTTGTCCTCTCTTTTTGTATCACAATAGAATGTATCGATTTCCTTGATTTTTTCTTCATTATTCAGCTTATAGCGGATAATCTGTCTTGCCACGGTTACCTTATAAACTCCGTCCTGCTCCGTATAGTTAAGACCCAACAATCCGGAACTTGTCGGGATTGAATCAAAGATTGTTGCCGGCTCCTCGGTTTTTCTCGGAGTACCGTCAATTCTTACCTTTTCAGCCAACGCATATTCATGCATTTTGCCGGCTTCGTCAAATACTCTGAAGAGGATGTCGCCGTCATCTCCGGTGTGCTTGATTCTGGTAAGATATCCCGCAACAAATGAATCACTGTCCACGCTGAAGTATACAACATATCCGAATTTATCCACCTTAAAGGAATACTTTTCGCCGCTCTTATAATTTTCGTTAAGTAGCTGCGGGTCTAAATTGTATTCTTCGCCATCAAATACTATTACCTTCTCAGCCTTATCAAGCATGCCCAAAACACCTGTATTTGTTTCGGAAACGGTAATGATTTCCAAATATTTTTTATCAACAGAAGCCGCAACGCTTATTACCTGCGGCAAAGAAGCTGTCATAACGGTCTCATTGCCCTCGGCGTCAAACATACGTACAACATCATAATCATCTGTTTTGATGGTTTCGTTTTTGTTTGCCTTATTGTATATTTCCGTCAGTTCGGAATTGATATATCCGATATTCATTGCCTTATAGCTCTTGATTACCGCTATATCATATGCGCCGTTACGGTCCATATCGATAAGTCTGAGGTTTCCGCGGCGTGTTCCGTTCGCAAAGCTGTCAAGTATTGTGGAAATACCCTCTGTATGCTGACTTCCGTTATATATAACCGTTATACCTCTCGGCAAATCCTCACTCTTAAGTCTTGTCTTTTCGCTGTTTGAATAATACTTTAAAGCATATGTTGAGGCGTCAAATTCCTTTATGTTGTCTGATGGAATATTTATCTCCTCATGCTGTTTTTTGGGTGCTATGTACAAAAGCTCAAGATTGTCATCACCGTTATCGCGGTAAACATATTCCGAATACTGAGCAAAATTATCGTCTGAAATTACACCCTCGCCAACGCTGTATTCGGTGTTGTCAATATAAGCGGTTCCGCTTTTTGCAATAGGCGAATCCGGTAAGTTTGCACCATACACCGATGTTGCAGTACCGTCCTCTGTATATATATCATGATATTTTGCGAAAAGGGTTTCGTCCTTTTGTTTCTTGTAATGTCCGCCTGTTACGGTAAATCCGCGTGAATATATATCCATATCCGCCGCGTTGTAAATCAGTTTGATTACTTCGCTGAGCTTCAGCTCCTGCATATTTTCAATCGGCGGAACGATTTTTTCACTCGTTGCTACATTAACATAGCCTGTGGGATAACCGCCGTTTGCTTCCGCGGCAACCTCATATCCGGTTGCGCTTAAAAGAATTTTACAAGCTTCCGCAAGAGATATCGTTCTTTCCGGATTAAACTGTGCGTCTGCACCGACCGTTACATATCCGGCTTCAACCAAGTAATTGATGCCGTCCAAAGCCCAGTAATCAAGTGAAACATCCTTATAATACTTTCTCTTTTCACCTGCGATACCACAGAAAAATTTCGCAACATAATCGGCAAATTCCGCACGGGTTACCTTTTTATCCAATTCATATTCGTTTCCATCCGGAAGAACTCCGATGTCACGCAGAATTGTTATTTCCTTGGTGTTGTAGTCCGCCTCAACGGCTTCTTCCTCTGCTCTCACCGCGATTGAACTAAACATAAAGCTTACGCACAATAACAAGCTTAATATTTTTTTCATACTCTGTTATCCTTTCTATTTTATGTACTCTAAAAGTCGATAGATAATGCCTGCCGCCTCGGCTCTTGTGGCATTACCGGTCGGGTTAAAGGTATTGTCCGGATATCCGGAAATAACCTGCGCCGTCTGCAAGTATTCAATAGCCTCTTTTGCGTATCCGGCAATATTGCCGCCGTCCGCAAATTCTATCGCTTCCTGCTTAGCTTCAAGCGTTATATCTGCCATAGCGAGTGCATTCTTAATCATAACCGACATATCCTGTCTTGTTATGAGCTGTCCCGCACCGAAAGTTGTTTCCGATGTACCTGTTACGATACTTGCGGCATATGCCGTTTTAACCGAATCGTAATACCAATCGGTCGACTTAACGTCGTCAAGTTCAAATCCGTCATTTACCAGATTGAAGCCGAACGCTTCAACAAGCATTTTTACAAACTCTTCCCTCTTAACATTGTCGTTCGGGCAGAACTCAGTCTCGGTTTTTCCCGAAACGATACTCTTGTAATAAAGTTCTCTTATGGCATTTGCCGCCCAGTGTTCCTTCGGTACATCATCGAATATTGTTGTTTCAACATTTTGATTTGTCTGTAACGATGAAGGAGGTGCTATAACGTTTCCGCCGCCTCCGTTTCCGCCACCTCCGCCTCCGCCTGCGGGTGTATAGCCTGTCTCAACATATGATGAAACGAAGCTTAAAACTGCGTTAAAATCGGAGAAGTTTCCATGATTTGCAATAGCCGAGCACAAATTGTTTGTGATAGCTTTTGTTATACCGTACTTTGTCTTGAAATCCGTCAGAATATTTTGAATAACCGCCGTTCCGTCACTTGTATTGATTGCGGTTGTCAAAATTGATTCGGTCAAGCGCTTTTCATAATCCGAAATACTTGTGATTGTACTTGTGCGCATCATGGAAGTTATTGCCGCGGAATTTGAAGCTTTATAATATTTTTCAGCTCCCACATTCTTCATACCGAGCCATTCTTCCGCCGCCGCAACATCGGTCATTGCTCCGCTGTTTAAGACGTCTGCGCAGATTGCTTCCTCCAAAAGTCCCTTTGCTTCATCACCGCTCATTGCAACCGCCGAGCCGTTTCTGTGAGCTATTACAAGCTTTGCCACATTTCCGAAATCAGCCGTTACATTAAAGTCCGTATAAACTCTCAAATCCTCAATTTGTGATTCAAGAAGACTCTTAAGACTTGCCTCGTCGCGGTCTTTACAATACTGATTAAACAATGCAAGCGCACCTTCGTGGTTTGCTTGGTTGGTATACTCAATTCTGTATTCCTTTATTTCGGTCTCACCCTCACAGGCAAGATATACATTATATATACCGTTATCCGTCAGGTTCAAATTAAATGTGATTTTTCCGTCGGTATCCGTTACGCCGTTACCGAAATATTTAATTTTTGCGCTGTTTGGATTACTCCACGTTGCGGCATCGGTGTAGTCATAATCTCCGTCTGTTACGGAAATTGTAATCTTTTTGTCCGCAAGTCTGCTTCCGTAATCCTCGGTAATTTCAATATTACCGCTACCGATAAAAACGCTGTCCGCATCCGCGAAAGCCGTTGCCGTTCCCGCCATGCTCAGTGCAAGCAGTGCGGAAGCTGATTTCGTAAACACATTTTTAATCATAATCTTATCCTTTCACTCCACCGACATTCACTCCGCCGACAATCTGTTTCTGGAAAATCGCAAATATTATAACCTGCGGTATCATTGAGAACAGAAGTGCAAGCATCTGGTAGTCAATTGTATAAGCCGATGTTTTTAATTTGTATATTTGTACACCCAAAACTGTCTTTGTGTCATCCTGTATTAACAAATACGGCCAGAAGAATGAGCTCATCTGTGCATTAAATGCAAATACCGCAACTACTATAAATATAGGAACAGACAGCGGTATAATTATTTTCCAGAAAATTCTGATGTTGGATGCACCGTCAATCTTTGCCGCCTCTATCAATGATTCGGATATTCCGTCAAAGAAGCTCTTAAAGAGGAACACGTCAAATATATTTATTGCCGACATCATCCAAATCGGAACATAGCTGTTTAAAAGTCCCATATTTTTAATGAGCATATAAACCGGCACCGTACTCATATTTCCCGGAAGAAGCATAAGTGCAAAACAGATGTTGTACAGCGTCTTGCTTCCCTTTGGCTTAAGTCTTGAGAAAACGTATCCCGTAATACCAGAAATCACCACATCCGCAATAACGCATCCGCCGGCAAATATAAAGGTATTTATGTAATACTGATAGTATTTCATCTCATTCCACACATCAATGATTTTTGACAGCTTGATTGTTTTCGGAAAAAAGCTTGAGGATGTGGAATACACTTCCGAAGCATCCTTAAATCCCGAAAGACAAAGCCACACAACCGGGATTAAAATTATCAAGCACCATAAAAACATACATGCGCACATAGCGAAATATAAAATTTTGTATTTCGTCTTTTTCATATCCGATGTAGTCAGTACACCTTTATCCATATTTTCAAACATTTTCATTTTTCGCGTACCTCCTTACATCTGATTTTCTTCCACTTTTTTATTCAATATATAATAGAAGCAAGTAACCACACCTATTATAAGGAACATAATCACACCTACAGCCATGGCAAGCTGCGGCTTAATGTTAACAAATCCGTATCTGTACGACAATAGTCCCAAAGACATCGATGCATTGTTGGGGCCGCCGCCAGTCATCTGCATCGGCTGTTCCATAATTGAGAACACCGACATAATCTGTCTTACGACAAAAAGCAGTGCAATTCCCGAAATATGCGGGAATGTTACGGTTCTCAATCTTGCGAAAAATCCTGCGCCGTCAATCAGCGCCGCTTCATACAGCTCACGGTTTACGCCTTGCAAAGCCGAGAAGTAATAAATTGCCGTTCCGCCGGCACCGCTCCATGTTGAGCTTAATATAATAAAGAATATTGTCCACCTTGAATCCTGAAGCCAAACATAAGGCTCAACGCCTATATAAGACAGCAGTGTGTTTAAAAGTCCGCTTGCATCCGGATAATACATAAAATACCAGAGCATGCTGATTGCCACTCCGGGCAAGATACATGGGAAATACACAAAAACTCTCAATGTATTTCGGAATTTCACCATTTCGTTCAATAAAATCGCCAAAACTATCGGCAAGCCGTATCCCAAGATAAGCGACCAGAAAACATATTTAAAAGTATTACCGAGAGTCTGCACAAACGCGGTGTCGGTAACAACACGTTTATAGTTTTCAAGACCTACAAAATCCTTTACCTGATAACCGTTCATGTTAAAAAACGACCAGTATATTCCCTGAACTTTTGGGATAATGCCGAATACAATCAGTCCGATAACGAAGGGGAGCAGCAACAGCCACGCCCCCGCGTCCGAACCTGTAAAGCCTAACAGTTTTTTCTTCTTTTTAGTCTTTATTGCTCGTATTTTCATTTTATTTCCTTACTTTCGATGAATTTTAATTAATTTTCGTAATCAAGGCTGTTTCTCTGGAAATCCGCATTTGCTTTTTCCAAAACAGTCTTACAATCTGCATCTTTGTTTGTCAAAACTTCCTGGATGCAGGAATCAAGTGCCGCATACAAATCCTGTGCGCAAACCGGCTCTTCACCCTGGAACTCGATGCTTCCCTTGTCGTTGTAAAGTTTAACATGGTTCGGCTCGATATTGCTCAGCTCGTCAATAACTTCGTTCTTATATTTTACGAACTCTGTATTATCGCTCCAGATATTGATGTCCTTAATTCCGACAATTCTGTCCGCATCAGCCGTTGATTGATATGTTTTTCTGATGTTTTCCTTGATTTCATCTGTCAAGTTCATTGTTGTTCCATTGAACTCAAGCCACTTAAATGCGGCATCAATCTGCTCCGGTGTTGCATTGTTTGCAAGTGCAAAATAGCTTCCGCCCATCATGGTAACATGTCTCTTAGAACCTGCCGGAAGGATTGAATATCCGATGCTGTTCTTATCCAATCCGAGGCTGTTGAACATATTTATGAAAGACGGGGATGCAAAGCACATTGCCGCATTTCCGCTTCCGAAGTTGTTCATAAGGTCGGAATTGTTGATAAGGGTAGTTTCCGGAAGAGTGTTGTATTTCCACTTCATATCCTTCAGCCACTGCAAAGCGTTTACACATTCCTCGGAATCGAAAGTTGCTGTCCACTTTCCGTCGATTTCTTTCATGAACTCCGCGCCAAAGTTCCAACCGAGAACCGTGAAGTACCAACCGCCCGCATTGTTTGTTGTCGGAAAAATGAATCCCGGCTTGCCTGTTTTTTCTTTAATCTTGACAGACATTTCGGTCAGCTCATCAAATGTTTTCGGAGCTTTCGGTGTTCCGTCCGCTTCAACATAGCCCGCTTCCTTCATTATTTCCATGTTCATTGCAAGACCCAATGTATAAACCGAGTTCGGAATCAGGTAAACCTTTCCGTCGGAAGAAATTTTATCCATAACGAAATCATTTACATTATCAAAAAATCCCGCATTTTTAAATCCGTCGGTAATATCGGAAGCATATCCGAATTTGATAACTTTTTCAGCTTCGGTATAAGGCACCTCATACAAAACAGGAAGTGTTTCGCCCTCAGCCTTTGCATAGAAAGTATCTGCCGAAAAAGCATATGTATCCGGAATAATTTCAATATCGGGATACTGTTCATTAAACTTGGCAACAATTTCCTGTCTTGCCGCATATCCATTTTCATCGGTTGTTTTATCCGGCCAACTTCCTACCGAAAGCTGAACCTTTCCGTTCGATGTTTTGCTTCCGCCGCAGCCGGCAAGTGCCGAAGTGGCAAGAACCGCACTCATAACAAGTGCTGTAACCTTGAGTAATTTTTTCATAATTAAATCCTCCTTGCTTTTCGCAATTTATTTACAATAACATTATGACACACGCTTTTTCTTTTGTAAATTCTCATTTTTTTACTTTCTCTCATTTCTTTTGAAATTTTAACTACCAATTTTTGAAGTTATCTCATTTCTACCCCCCCCGCTATTTTTCTTGACTTATCACCGTTTTTATGATATTATTATTGAGATGGATTTTGATGCATATATATCATTTTTCCAAAAGGCGGAAAATTGTCAAAATTAAACCTTTTTTGATATTTCCGCATTAAAATTTACAAAAGTCGGGAGGTAATACTGCATGTTCAATCAGCATACGCGTTCAAATCGCGCATATCGTTCTTTTTTCTTTACCATAATTATACCTTCGCTGGTTGTCGCTCTGTCCTTGATTTTGGTTATTGCGGTCAACTTTTTCCATAACAAGTCACAGCTGCAAAACAATGCTCTTTCTTCCCTTAATCAAATTTCAGCTTTAAATGAAGAAAAACTTTCTTCTTTAATAAAGCAGGCGGAATTTTTGTATAACGAACGTGAAATAGCTGAATATGTTGAAAAGAATTACATCGGCACATCGGAGGATATTTCCGCGATTTCCGCAAGACTTAACTCTCTTTGCGCGTCATCATCCTATGTAAACAGTATTTACATAATAGACACCGACCGTTCTGCCGTAATTATGGATAATAATAAGTACAATTTTGAATATTTCTTTGAAAATACAATGAAATATGAAACATATTCTCACAGCTATTGGAAAACCTTTGAGTTTTACACCTCAACAAACAGCCGAATACTGCTTCCCACTAAGCTTTCTTTTGCCGGAAACACGTCAAATGTGATTCCGATTGTTTTGCGCGCACCTTACGAAAGCCGCAGAAAAAGCTACATTGTTATGAATGTGAACATTTCTTCATTTACCGAAACAAGCGCAAAAACGCCGCTGACGAAAAATTCACACATGTATATATTAAATAACTACACTCGCAACGTTTTCAGCCTTGGTTCGGAGGAGACCTCGGTTTTTGATGCCGCAGACAGCATGTACATGAAGCTCATGCAGGATAAGCAGATGTTTGACATCAAAACCCCACAAAACGGCAGTGCAACCGTAGTAAAATATTCTACGTCAAACAGCTTTATCGGCTACACCTATTACGCGCTTATACCAATTTCCGATATATTTTCGGCTTTGCGCCCACTTCTCCTGTATTCGGCAGGCATAACGCTTTTATTTCTGTTCCTTGCGGTATTTGTGGCACTAAGGAGCACCGACAAGCTTATATCACCGTTTAGAAAAATTTCGGATATTATTACGCCGGACAGTGAACTTGACATTAATAATATAGAACAAATCGCGCTTCAACTCAAAACTTCCAACGTCAATCTTATGAATATTCTGCCATACGCCCAGGAAAAATATCTTATCACCTTCCTAAACTCAACGGAATATTCCATTGATGAACATACGCAGAATATAATCAAGCAATCACTGCCTTTCAAGCATGATTTCTTTGCGGTGGTGGTGGTTCAGCTTTCGCCCACATCGTCCCTGTACAACGAATTTACATCAGCGCAGTACGCGAATATTGAGAGCGGATTTTATACCATTGTAAAGGATATGTTCCTTACCGAATTTGACGCATTTGTCCTGTCCAGTGAACGCGAAACGTTGTATATCATCCTGAACGCAGAGCATCAGGATAACGAAGAAAAAATTAAGGAAATAATCCAAACACTTTGCAAGTATTTGGAAAATGACATGGAGGTTATTAATTTCTCCACCGGTACAAGCCGTTTTTATCACGACCTCTTGGGATTAAAAAAGGCGCATAAAGAGGCACTTTCCAACTTAAAACTTGCCGAAAAGCCAACCGATAAGATTACCTTTAACACTATTGAAAAGAACGATATAACCTTTATATTAAAGGATTCGGATGAAAATGAATTTTACAGTGCCCTTATCAGTACCAATATTGACCGAGCACTGGAAATTTTCAAGAAAATCGATGTGTCAAACGCAGATATAAGCGTTCGCTCGCGTAAACAGCTTTACACGCAGATTCTCAGCGTTATTCTGCGTGCTATGCGAATAAAAAAAATTCAAACAGATGAAAACAAAACCGACTTTGAGATTTTCAACGATATTCTCTCAAAGCCCGTTGAGGACGTAAAAAATGAAATCCTTTTGATTTTGGAAAGGATAAAAAATAACGCTGCCGACTCCGAATCCAAGGATTTTTCAACCACTATCGTCCGATACATCGAGGATAACTACTGTAAGCCCGAAATGTCCCTTGACTTCATCGCAAACACTTTCAATACCAATGCATCCTATGTTTCGTCAATTGTAAGCCAAAATAGCAATATCGGCTTTCACGAGTACGTTACAAATCTCAGGGTTACAAAAGCAAAGCATCTGCTTGCGCACACCGATGATACTGTATCGGATATCTACACCGAATGTGGTTTTTCAAGCCAGCAGACTTTCTACAGAATCTTTAAAAAGCATACCGGTATGACACCCAACTCATACCGTAAGCTGACACGAAACAATTAAAAAATGGATTTAAAATCCTACATACAAAAAAATGAGCCGCCCTCATGTCAGACTAACAATCCGACAATTTGGAAGCGGTTCATTTTTAATTTATCTTTTTTGTTTATTTTCTTTTTTTTGAAGAGTAATCGGTCCCAAAAGTCCCGACGGCTCAAACATCAAATACTGCGAGAACATATCGCGAACTGCATAACCGTTATGATTGGACACAACAACTGTCAGCTCGTTTTTTCCGCAAAGTGCTTCCGCCGGTATGTCGAAGCGATATGGCGGAATTTGTTTTTCGCCGATTTTTCTTCCGTTTACATACAGCTCAGCAACTTCGCCCACATATCCCAAATCAAGGACAATATCCTCAGTTTCAAGTTCGATTTCCGCTTCATATTTGATATGACCCGAAAAATGCGGCTTTTCGCCCCTGCCTGTCACATTAAACAGTTTATCCGTTGTTCGATATTCCTCAAAATTCTCCGCATTGCGCTCTGCAAGGCTGATTTTAAATTCCGGCTTAATTTCTGTCAGAGCGCCGTAACCGCTTTCTGAATATCTTTCTATGCTATCTGTGTTCACATCACCGAACACCAGAAGCAGCGAATGATAGGGCGGAAGAGAAATTCTCACATTATCAGCCTCGGCACTCTTAACCACTGCTTTATTCTCAAAGCTGTCATATTCAACATATTCACCGCCGCTAAAGGCTGAAATGCTGAGTTTTGTATCGATTGTGTTGTGTATATCCTCATTAACGAACATATAAATATCCGCATTATCTCTTTTATAGTGATAATATCTGAGACTGCTTCCGCTGTAATCGCTCTTCACATCCGCAAAGCCGTTTTTCGCCATATATCCGCAAATTTCATCCAATCGCACACCGGCAAACTCTTCGCAATCCCCGTCCGGAGAAACGGCAACCACCTTGACATCCGCATTTTTTAAAGCGTTTTTTACCCCATTTGGCATTGTATCGGAATAGGGTACGAAAAGTACATTGTATTTTTCGCCGTTCAGCGTGCTGTCCTTGATTTTATCAAGATAGTCCGCAGGAATTATATCATAATCGTAAAGTCCGTCGTAAAGCTCCTTTGCGACCGCCTCAAGAGGCATTATTCTCTCACCTGTCCAATTATTCTCCGCATCATATAAAATTGCACAAGTTGGCACATGTATGCCGCCCGAGAGCATATGAGCGGTGTTATTCAAATAATTCATGTTATTTCCGAAAAATTTGTACTGCGGATTTCTGCCGGTATCATAGAAGTTTGGCGGACAATCGGTATCGTTTGGTTTCGGTGAAAAGGCATGCGGCACGAAATAATTAATACCGCGCACAAGCATGTGGTCCATAAGATATTTCATCATCTTTGTTCCCTCTGCCCAGCCGTATGCGCCGAAAATTTCGCACATTGCACGTCCCTTTTTCTTCGGGTCGATATGTGCTGCCGATGAACCCAGTTTTGCAAGATAATAGTTGAAGAATTTGTTGTTCATATGCTTGTAGCACACGTATCCCGCGCTTGCACACTCGGTAAGCCCCGGAACAATCTGGTGAAGCACAACATCCACTCCCGACATATCTTGACCGTTTAATGCTCTGAAATAGTGTCCCGCTCCGTTACCTGTTGACATGTGAGTATTATTGTCCTCAATCACGTGCCCGATATACATAATTCCATGTTTGCGGCACCAATCTCCGATTTTGTCCGCAAAGTTCTTTTGATATTCTTTGGTGATAGTGTCCATGTATTCATATCTTGTCGCCTCAGACACTCCGTCTATGTCAAACCAAAGACCCGCAAGTCTTTCCGGCTTTTGCGCAAAAATATTCTTTAAATTATCGTGCCACGGATAATGCGAGAACATCTCGCCCATGTTTGTTTGAAAACCGTCACTTGCTGCGGTATTGTTCAAAAAGCTCGGTTCATCCGAGAAAAATCCGAGGAAAGTATTGCCGAAATACTCAGCAAAATGCTTGTAATGCGCCTCGTAAACCTCTTCGATAAACAAATCTGTTGCCTCACTGCTCAGCATATCGCAGAAATCAAGACTCCATTCGTTTTTCCCCGACTTTGTCTTTATCAAAAATGCAATTCTCCACACGCCCTCCGGCAAATCAAAATACACCATTCCGTCGGACAAACCGTCGGTTATGTCAATCACTTCGCTATAGCGTTCCGAACCCGGTATATGCTTCATCGCAACTACCGCAACAAATTCATCTTCATCCGACGTCAAATGAATTTCCGCCATTGCAGATCCGTCCTTAATAGGTCCCGCAACGTCAATATGATGTTCGGTTATGCCGAAAGCCTGCAAATCCTTGCGTTTTTCGGCAAATATGCCGTTCGCGTAGCCTGATGGAAAATGCTTATCATCCAAAATCCATACATTCATTCTGCGTTTTTTACATTCGCCAAAAATCAGCTGTACGTCAGACCACCAATCTTCGCGGCAAAACTCCTCATGTGTTCTTGATTCAAGGCACACCGAGCGGATACCGCAGTTGTATATTCTGTCAATTTCCTGCACTATATATTTGTCAGCCTCATTGTGAAGCCACAAAAACGGCGCTATGTAATTGTGACACGCACCGCTTAAATTTTCAATCAATCTGTTGTCCATAATTTTAACCTGTCCTTTCGCCTCATCAAATAATACGTGCCCAAAAACAGCATATTAATACGAATTGTATTGATTTTTGCTGCGGTCAAGCACATACTAAGTGTAACATTTTAGCCATTAATTGTCAATCTTTAAAAATAATTTTAACGGATTTATTTATTTTATTGTACCAATTTTCGGTTGTTTTAAAGATGTCGAAGATAATGTTCTTTTCTTCCTCCGGCACCCCCGATATACCGTTAATGTTTTTAATTGAAATAGTTGCGGGTGTTTTAATATTTGTCGTCAGCATATCCTATATTGCATCCGGATTTTTACCGCACCAATTCGGAAAACACAATCCGTTTACAAATGCTTCATAAAAATTCCAATAGGTACTTCCGTTTTCAAAATTAATTTCATATAAATTCATATTTTCACCTTTTTTGTATATTGCAGAATATTTATATTATAAAATCAGTGAACGCATTAGTTGCCGCAAACAGCACGAAGTGCAATTCACGAGCCGCAGGCTCAATTCATGAAATCTCCGATTTCAATTCTTGCCATAGGCAGTTCATTGATTTCCAGCTTTGTTTGAAATCATTATAACATCCGGCTGTGCTTATTGCAACAAAAAAAGCCGAGAGCGCTCAAAAGCAATTGCTTTTTAATACGTTCTCAGGCTCATTTATGATGCTTATTTTTCTTTTATACCTATTCCCTTAACCGGCTTGTGCTTCAATTCCGATTGCAATCGTTCTAACGCCTCACCAAAATCAGTGCTGCTCAATCACCACTTCTATCTCCTTTGGTGCCTTATACGAAGTAACAATTTTTCCATTTTCCCTCTTGTGTTCAATGAAAATCGTGCCGAAAGGTGTCGGATAGCTTCCGCGTACCCACTGCAAGTCTCCCAAATCAGGCACAATCCTTATCTTTTTACAGCCTGCTTCCATAATTTCCACACCCAAAATATGCTTTGACATAAATGCGGTAGGTCCGCTTGCCCAGCCATGGCAAAGGCTGTGTCTGAACTGCGTATAACAGAACTTTCCGAAATCACCGTGAATATCTCTCATTTCCTCTTTCGGAAGCTCGTCTATCCGATAGGAATTTTCCATCCATGCAATATCGAAATCCTCCCAAAATGTTGTGGCACCCATTTTCAGCATGCCACCCCAATATTTTCGAATTATGTCCATTGCGGCTTGTGTATCATTCAGCTTAGCCTTTGCCAAAAGAACATAATATCCCATAAAGCAAGACATTTCTTCCGCAGAATTTCCCGAAAGTACTTCTCTCGATATATCAATATTTCTGTCCGCCAAAATGTTAAGTCCCGCCACGCGCTTGTTTACTCGAATATCCGAAATATCATTTTTCAGCATATCAACATACCGCTTTGCAAACGCGGCGCGGTCGCTCATACCGAAAATGTCAAAGATTTTCTCGGCAGCGCTAAATCCGAGACAAACTACGGATTTTAAGCCCTCTATTTCACTTTCGGTACCCTTACTGCTCCAATCCACAAAGTTTTCCATATCCTCATGAACGGTATAGCCACCGTCAACCCATTCTGCCGCATGGTCAATCATGTTGGAAATATACGCAACCTGTTCCTTTAAATACTCTTTATCGCCCTGCTGCATATACCAATCATAATGATTTATTATCCACCACATGCTATAAGTGGCAATTCCGTTCATCCATTTATCTTGTGGCGTTATTCTTTTTATCAGGTCAAGACTTTTCGGAACGCTGTCATCATAACCGAAAACCGATGTTATTGTCGATGTCTCGGGGTGCATGTCACCTATCCATACCAACCTGTCACGCTTTACACCGTCCCACACGTATTCGCCCATATTAAGCTGTACGGTATATGCGCCGGTTTTCCAAATTCTATTTAAAAGCTCATCGTTACATTCAAACGAGCCCTTGTATTCAAGTTCCTTAATTTCCGTTTCCGCTTGAACGGTTTTTATATTTATGTCTTCTTTGATTGCCTCAATCTTAACAAATCTGAAGCCGGTTGAGCCTACTCTTGTTGTTGACATGGACGGAATTTCCACCGTCATATCTCTTGCGGCATGGTAATTTCCCGCCTGTTTTTCACCTATTTTGCTCATTGCCTCTGAGATACTTTCTCCGAACACCACTCTCACAGTTGCACAAAACGGTGCGTTTGATGTAAGCTGAGTGCAAATTGCTATTCCTCCCCGAAGTTCACATCCGAAATCCAATAAAATATACCCGCCCTGCTTTATTTTAACGCAGTTGTCATGACAAAAATCTGCCTGAAGCGGTTTTTCATTAAACAATTCTTCTGCTTTTTCAATATTTTCAAAACTCACAAGCTTTTCCGGCATTTTGTGTTTTTTCATAGTTTATCTCTCCGTTTTATTATTTTCTTTCTAAATAAGCAGTGTGCAAAACGGAATCACTCCGTTTTGCACATAGACTTCATCGGTTAAATACATAGCACGTCTGTACGTCATCCCAATGCAGGTAATACATTACTCGTGAGCAATCTCCGCCCACTGTCCTTGCATCCTGAATTTCATTATAATCACCGATTGTAATTTCATCATTATCGAAATCATAAATCACGCACTGCCTTTTATCCATTATTAATCTGTCCGCTTCGCTCGATACCGAATCCTTTCCCACAGCAATCAAGCCGGTATCAAATTTTCTCAGCGCATATCCGAACAGGATATTATAGCCTCTGCAATAATTTCCCACTTCGATATTAGCACTTCCGGTTGATTCATAAATATAGATAGGGTCTGTTACCTCAAAATTTGTTGCCGTATCTGTTTTTGCATCGTACAGCTTTATAACATCAAAGATATCCACTCCGACATTATCCTTCTTGATAACAACCATATCACCGCGATTTAAACCGTTAAGCTGAGTAAATGATGTGTCTACATCATAGGTAACTTTTGTTGCTCCGGAATATCCCTCAAGCTTATAAACACATTCATCATCCTCGTCAAGCCCTTGGGTTACGCTGTTTACCATCATTACTGAATATGAATCCGAAGCCGCCGCCTCTCTGGTTCTTACCGCCGCATTAATATGTGACCTATCCTTTCCGGAATAGTAACACTCGATTGTTGCCATAACGTTTCCGCCGAGAGACAGTGCTCCCCTTTTTGCCACATATTTATTTGCATCCCCGTCAGTCGGAATGTAAAATGTTACTGTGTTTGATGTAAAGTATGCGGTATGACCATATCTTTCGACACCGTCCGCCATGTAAAATCTCGATTTGACCTCACTGAATCCCGGCACCAGAGAATGTTCTTCATCCTCATTCTCGCCCACATAAAGTGTATCCATCTCGGCAATTTCGCCGTTATTGTTGAGCTTGTACTGCAAAAGCTTTTTCTGCGGCATAAGCTCAAGTGCCGCATTGATTTTGTCCGGATTATCCTTTTTAATTCTCGCCCCGTCTATCTTGACATTCTTTGCAAAACCGAGAACCGTAAGCAGATTATCCTCTGTGATTACCTTAATTTTAACGGTATCTTCATCCTCATCATTCACTGTTTTAATCAAATAAGCAAGTGTCCATTTTTCGGAATTGTCGGTTATGTAGCAAACATTTCCGAATTTATCCAAAATGCACTCAACCTTAAGACCCAAGCAGTTCATTCTTCGAATTTCACTGAGATAACTCTTGTCTGCTCTGTAGTATTTTCCGTCTACGGTAACGCCTTCGTCATCTGTTTTTGACAAAATACCCGTCGCGCTCGATGTGTTTATATTAATTTCGCATACCTTATTATTCTGCGATATTGCAACCGAAAGCGACATTCCGTAAGTGATATTTTTAAATTCCGCTTCAACGTTGTTTCTTATTACAGTCAGATTGTCGCAATTTTTTAAATTGACACTCTTTCCGTCATTAAGTCCGCTGTAAAGTGAAAGGCTGTCCGGGTCAATTGAGCCTACATACAAGTTCATATAGTCGGTCACCATAACAAGGTCGTAATCCGAGTTTGCACTTGTGCTGCGCAAAACAATTTCACCCTTGTTAAGCTTGCTCATAGTCTCATTTACCCGTGCCGTCAACGGGACACCATTATAAATTATCTTGTGTTCCGAAAGCTTTACGCTTCTTACTCTGCCGTTTTCTTCATAAGTAATCATATTATTTGCGTATTTCACAAAATCGCGAATATTTATAACCTTATCCGTAACCTTTTGTTTTTTGTTACATATGAAAATTATGCTTTCGTCCTCACCGTCCGCGTTGTAAAAATATTTTGAATTAACTCCCAAAAACTGCTTTACATCCACATTTTCGTCCAACGAATACACAGCACCCGAGATAATAATTCTGCCTTTTTCACAAGGTACATCATTTATGATACTTCCGTATGAGGTATCGGTTACAACCCCCTCGCCCACTTTGATATCGTACATACGTTCAAGAAAAGTTTCATCTCCCCTTACATAAGTAAGCAGGTTGTGCTTTCCTCCGTTGATTTTCGCAACCGGACACTGCAAGCAATCATATATCATTTTTGCCGCCTCGCCGTAGGTTACATCAGTTCCCTTTCCGAGGTCAATATCCAAGTCCTCGGCTGTTGTGCAATATCCGTTTGGCCATCCGCCGTTTGCCATTGCAAATTGGTCATACCCCAACGTGGAAATCAGCATTTTTGCCGCTTCATTCACCGTTATGTATTCCAGCGGTCTGAACGTTTCATTCTCGGGAACAGATATTATCCCGTTTTCCGCCAAATCGCTGATATAGCCAAATGCGTAGCTGTCCGATTGGATATCCTTGTAATATCTGTACTCACTGCTTCCGTCCATGCGGTTTGCCTTTGCAAGATAGTACGCAAAATCCTCGCGCGTAATTTGATTATTATACTCTTCCTCTTCAATCTCGTCGAATATTCCCAAAACTCTTAGGAATTCGACAGCTGTTTTTTCTTCGGAATAATCTGCGGCAAATGCTCTTCCTGCACAGGAAAACAGTATTAACGCTACCGTCAATATTCTTTTTATCAATGTCTCTACCCCCTTTTTGCAGTATTCGATTATTTATACAGATATACACCGGATACACTGCCCCAATATGAAGTTTTTATCACTTTCATACAATTGCTTCTTGCTGTTTCATAATCCTGAATATTATCACAACTGCCGGTGTATATTTCATCTGTCGCCTTGTCATAGAATACGCATGTCAAGGATGACGGAATTGTAAATCTTTCATTGACTTCGGAATTTTCGTCATTTCTTATAGAAAATACATTTCCGTGTCTGTCGAATATCTCTCCGTACACAATTTGGTTTGTTGATGCATAGTATGCCTCCTCGGTTGTTCCGCTGTACCAAATATGTTCTGCGGTAATCGCCTTAAAATTGCATGGCGTACCGGTTTCAGCATCAAAAATCTTCTCAACAGTGCAGAATTTAAGACTCTGCGCATATACGGTAAGTACAACCATATCTCCCTTTTTAAGACTTGAAAGTGCAGATAAACTTTCGGCACCAATCTCTGTGGAAATCTCCTGTTCAACTTCCTTTCCCGCAGAGTAACCCTTTACAATATACACCGGATCGCCGTCATCGTCAAGCCCCATGCTCTTGCCACTGTACATCATAGTGATTGTCTTTTTCTCGGTTTCCCTGTCATACTTTTTAACGTATGCATCCACATATCCGTCCGAATCCGCGGTATCCGCATAATAGCACTTTATCACCAATCCGTCATTTGACAAATCATCGGGAGCACCCAGGGTTATCGCATAGTCCCCCTCGTTGTAGCTGTTAGGAACTATGAAGCCTATTGTTCTGCCGGTAAACACCGCCTTAGAGCCATACTTACCTATATTACCCATTCCGGACCATGCTTTTGTATCTTCATAAACCGAAACAATTGACTTTTCCTTATCCTCATTTCTTCCGATTTTTAATGTGTCGATTTTGTTTATTCTGCCGTCACGGTTTTTTTGAAATCTGATGATATTCTCGCTAAGTCCGGTCAGCTGTTCTTCAAAATCAGCTGTGTACTTGTAAGTTGTCTCGTCAATTCTGACTCTTTCTGCAAGGTTGATTATCTTTCTTTCCCCGTCTTCGGTCAAAATTTTTAAACCCAAGTTGTCATCATCCTCAAAATATCTTTTTAAGATATATCCGAACTGCCATTCTTCGGAATCTACATTTACATACACAACATTTCCGAATGGGTCAAGTACGAATGCGGCATTGCTTCCCGTTTTTACCTTTTTGAGGAAACTGCTTCGATAGCTTTTTTCGACAAGGTACTCACCACCGTCAATTACGGCATATTCTCCGTCAAAGCTATTTAATGCGCCTATAACCTCGTCGGTATTTACGATAATTTTTATAACTTTCCCGTTGTCCGCAGTCATTACCGAAAGAGAATCTCCATCGTTTATTTCCGCAAAATCGATTTTCTCGCCGTACTTCGTTACCTCAATTACCTCAACATCGGTAAGGTCAAGGTTTGCACCGCCTTGAATTTTGTTGTAAACAAGAGTTTTATCCTGTTTTGTTCCTCCGACCGTCAGATTTGTGTAATCGTAAACCATCATCATGTCATATTGAGAATCCCTGTCAGTGTCCCTCAAAATAACAATACCCTTGTTTAAATCCGCAAGTTTTTCGGCAACTCGTGTTCCTTGCAGAAAACCGTTATAAATAACATTCTCTGTTTTCAGATTCACATTTTTCAAACTGCCGTTTTTGTTATAGCTCACCGATGTACCGCTTATTCTTTGGATATCGGCTATATTGATAACAAGGTCATCCTTCTTTTGCTTTTCAATTGCTATATGAAGAATTTCCTCACTGTCGGTATCATAGAAATATGTAACGTTATGTCCCAACAAATCCAATCCGCTGACATCACCTTTTATAACATAGTTCTTTCCCGATATAACCACGCGGTCATTTCCCACAAATTCGGAACTTTCGCTGTTACCGTAGGGTGTTCCCATCAGTTTTCCCTCGGCATATGCAATACCGAAATTCTTTTCAATCAGGGTTTTATTTCCCTGTTTGAATGACATTGTGCCCTCCTTGCCGCCGTAAGCCGCATTGTAAACATACGCCTTAAGCGCATCGTATATCATGCGTGCCGCGTCTGCTCTTGTCATTTCCGCATTTCCGCCACCCATTCTAATATCAAGGTCATGTGCGATATTTGCATAGCCTGACGGATATCCTCCTATAAGAGCGGCATGTTTTGCATAACCCATGCTTGAAACCAGCATACAGCATGCCTCGTTATATTTAATAACGCTTGCCGCGCGGAACATACCGTCTGCGGGCTGAGTAATTATTCCGCCCTCCAAGAGCTGTCCCGCATACCCCGCAAGCTCACTGCTTGCGGAAACATCATTAAAATATCTTACAGCATTTGCCTCAGGCGTGTACCGGTTAAGCTTTGCCGCATATACGGCAAATTCTTCTCTTGTAATAGGCTCATCGGCATTGTCGGCAAAATCACTGCCGACAATATCCAATACCTGAAGCAATTCAATTTCACTTTCGGCAGAAACGTTTTCCTTAGCCCCCGCCGATACTGAAAACATACACATTGCAATAAGCAACATGAATAAAAATGAACGTTTCACCATATTATCCCTCTCTTAACCTTCAAGCAAGCCGTAAATCATTTTAGCCGCCTGAGCTCTTGTTGCTGTTTGAATCGGCGCAAAATGATATTCGTCCACTCCGCTGATTATTCCGGCTTCTCTTAAGATGTAGACACTTTCCTTTGCCCAATCCGCCATCTCGCCGTCATCATCAAATTTGAAATCGCTTACTGCGTCCTCTAAGCTTCGTCCCGAATATTTCGCTCCGTTCATTACCATAGCCGCCATCTCCTGGCGTGTTATGCGTTCGCCGGTTCCGAAAAGTTCAATGCTCTTTCCGCTTACAATTCCGGCAGAATATGCCTTTTTAACAGCATCGTAATACCATGCATCTGCACTTACATCGGAGAAAGTGATTTCCTTTTCTTCTTCCGGTGCAACTTTAAGCGCACCTACCAAAATCTTAACAAATTCCTCACGTGTAATCTCGTCGTTCGGGCAGAACTTCATATCACCCTTACCGCTTACGATAAGATTTTCCGCCAAGTAAACGATTGCCTCCTCTGCCCATGAAACAGAATCCAAATCATCAAAAATTGTGATAGGATATTGTGTCGGCTGAGACGGAACAGTAAATCCCGCATTAAGCGAAGAACCGGAGCCGCCTACTCCACCGCCGCCACCGCCGCCTTGCGGTGTGTACTGTGTTTGTCCCGCAAGTGCAACATAAGCCGCTTTTAACGCCGCAAAATCCGTATAGCTCTTGTTTGATACTCCTGCATACTGCGCCGCTGTTCCGTTTTGAGTAATTCCTATCTTCGCATAGAACGCATTGAGCAGTTCCTTTGTGTTATCCGAACCGTCCGGGTTTTCCAAAACGGACAATACAAATGCCTCGGTCAATGCATTATCAAAATCGCCGAGTGTCGCATAAGCCTTACCGCCGAGTCTTGCCGCCATTTTTTTGCCGGTCTCCTCAGTTACGTAATACTTTTTGTAGTATGGCGCAATTTCGCTTTGTGAAAGGTTAAAGCCCTTTTCATCTGCAATCACATTGCTTACAAGATTTTTCTGCAGCGCCGCAACGCATACCGCCTTGTTCATAATCGTTCCGCAGTTTGCACTTGTAAGTGTAATGTTGTTTGTTTTCATGTAGTTATACGCAAGCCCCGCCGCAATCGGATATACGTCCTGCGTCAAATATGAATCCGCGCTGATGTACAAATCAAAAGGCGCGGTCTCTATCAGACCAGCGATTGTATTTATTGCGTTTTGAGCTTCTCCCGCCATAGCGCTGTTTATCTGAGCTATAATAGGAGCCGCCGTGGTTTCATCTGTAAGAAGAACGCGGTCCTCCTTTTTATAGTCGGCGCCGGCAATGTACACCGAATATATTCCGGACGCAGGATTGCTTGAGCCTACCTCAAAATTAACGTCCAATACTCCGTCCGCATCGGTATTTACAACCTTTCGGAAAATCAGAATATCCTTATACTCCGCCGCAGATGCCGTTTTTAAATCGGCGTATCCCTTACCCGGCGCATATACCTCAACATTCATTGCGGTATTCGGAAAGGTAGTCTCTTCATTTATATTTCCCTTAAGACCTCCCAAATCCGTAACATCCGCCATTGCCGCAGTAGTTAAAAATGTACTTGCGGCGATTGCCAAAGAAATTATTTTTCTCAATATTGTCACTCCATTCTATTTGCTGTTCGCGGTGCTTGTAAGTTCCGGCTCAAAGCTTTCCGTCATCAAGAATGCCTTTACCGTATCCGCACCCTGTGTCGATATCAGCTCTGTCATATTTGTCAAAGCCGTTCCGTCAACCGGTTTAATATCAACACCGAGCAATTGCTTATCCTTGTATGCCGCCACAATTATGTAGCGCTTGGTATCAAATGTTTTGTTGGAAATAAGCCTTGCACGAACGCTGTCCGTACCGACCTTAACCTCCGCATCTCCGTTTGCATTTTCAACGGTAAACTCAACATAACCGTCAAGTATCTCCGCATATATCGGCGATGTTGAAAGCTGCATGTTATATTTTCCGTCCTCCGAGGTTACAATGCTTTCGTTTCCGTACATGTCATAAAGTTTCAAAACCTTTGATACGGCATTAAACTCATATGGTTTATTTCCACTGTCTGTCCAAAGCACATGTTTGCATTTTCAACGGTAAACTCAACATAACCGTCAAGTATCTCCGCATATATCGGCGATGTTGAAAGCTGCATGTTATATTTTCCGTCCTCCGAGGTTACAATGCTTTCGTTTCCGTACATGTCATAAAGTTTCAAAACCTTTGATACGGCATTAAACTCATATGGTTTATTTCCACTGTCTGTCCAAAGCACATGAACGGTTTTTCCGTTCTTATTAAACACCGCATCATAACAGCCGTTGTTTTCCGTTTCGGAAGTTCTCTTTGCATTTGCCAAAAGGGAATTGAACTGCGCCAATGCGATAAATGCCGGTTTTGCTTCAAAAGGAATTTCCACTGCCGCTCTTTTATCCACGATTCCGAAATGCTCTTCATAAACATCCGCACCCAGCTTATCATTCATCGTATGCCAATACATACATTCCAAATCCTCATGCAGAAGAACCGAGGCTCGAATAGTATACTCCGCCTGCTCGTATTCGGTAACTCTGTCGTCCACCTGTGCCCAGCCTGACCAAACAGGCGTTGATGTCCAGCCTATTTCCGAAGCGAAAATCGGACACTCTTCCAGACCGTATCGATTCATAAGCGCACGTACATCCGCAACCTGCTCATGCAATGTACCGTCGTTTTCTCCCTTATCCGGTATCTTGCCGGTCTCCGGTGACAGGTTATAGAGCTTATACGGATGAACCGATACTGAATCGATATAATCAACAGGCTGTCCTCCCGCCTCAACAATCGCATCAAGCACACCTTTAATCCATTCCTGTGCCTGAGCTCCCGCTCTTGCGGTTACCATCGCCATTGTCTTTTTTACCGGATGAATTTTCTCGGCGGTTGCCATAAGAACCTTTGCGTAATCTGCGGTTGTCATGCTATCACCCGCAAGATTAAGCTCGTTAAACAACTCAATGTATTCCGCATCGGTATTTGCGGCAAGCTTGCCAGCATACTCCGCAAATTTTTGGATTTCCGCATCCGATGTCGGAACCAATCCGTTTGCGGAATAATACACATGCAGAATCTCATTCATGTCTGCGGCTTTTGCATAATTGTGCCAAATCGTATAGCGTTCGGGAAGTACCCATCCGTTAGCCGCGCTGTACTGGCTATCCGCAACATAGTCTCTTATTGAATAAAATCCCGCGTTTTTCGCAAGGGTAATATTCTCGTATTGTCCGGAATATCCGTGTCCAAACTGAGTATGAATTCCCATTTTCTTATTAAGCTCGGAGGATTTTCTTGCAACGGAAAATCTGAATTCCGAGGAATTAAAATCCGAAATCTCATAGGAATTTTCCGAAAAGCTCATTACCAGTTTGAAAAATCCGTACTGTTTCTTAAAATCTGTAAAATCGAATTTTTTATTCAATACCAGCTTTTCGTTTCCCAAAAAACTTACATCTTCGCTGTCACTTCCGATAAGCACACCGCTGTCGGCATCATAGAAATTATATTTAACGGTATAATTTCTCGCCTTGTTCTCACGATTAAGCAAAGAAATATCCAAATCCACATTCTCCGCACCGAAGATTATGTTTCCGATATCATCTCCTACCTTAACCGCCGCATAAATCGGCTGTTCGGCATAATCGGGAGCATGATTTCCGAGGCTGACATCTGTGCCGTACTCAGGAAATTCGCACATTTCAAAATTGCTCACTTTTGCGCTTCCCGAAGAGCACGTCATTTTTAGTCCGCCCAACTTGTTAAGTCCGTCCGCCAGCGGCATTTTACCTATAGCGGTATTATCCACATATCCGGCTATGCTCTTTCTCAGCATATCAACCCATAGCTCAACATGGTATTCTCTGCCCGCATACCAGCTTTTGTACTCGTCCGCCCCCGACCAGTTGTTTTCATTTGTAAAAAGGTATGCCTTTCCGTTTGAATTGAAGTAAAGCGTATCGAATATTTGCGTTTTGTCGTTCCAAACAGCATCTTGTACATTGTTAAGTCTCATATAAAAGTTACTGTTTTCTGTCAGCTGAATATCAAAACTTACCTTCACCAGATTATCCGAAACCAAGTCCGCAAAATCCGCCTGCAAATACGCACCCGCGTCAAAGTTTAAAGAACCGTCGGTATTTGCACTTATACCGTTGTAGGTCTTCTTTCCGTCAAATTTATCGTAAAGAATGTTTTCGGTATAAACCGTACCGCTCTCTTCTCCCGATGCCAAGCGGTAAACGCCCGCCTCTTTATTTTTCATTGGAATAGTCATGCCCCACCACCCGGAGGGACCGCTTATTTCCTGGTTTCTGAAAACCAATGACGGTAGCGGATTCTCAGCATTGTATGTGGAATCATACAGGTCAACACTGTACATTTTTCCCGATTCTCCGCCGGAATATTGAGATGTTAAGTAAATCTCATCCTTTGTTACAACGGCGGTTGGTGTCGCAAAAACGGTAACATTTAATGCAAACAGTCCACACAGAACTACCGAGCATATTTTTTTAATCATAATTCCTACCTTTCTATACTAACAGGTGCAAGTATCGAATATCTCGTATCTCCGCCCTTTAAAACAACAAGCATAACATCGGTAATTGTGCCGTCATCTAAAACTTTCAAAGTATTGTTGCTTCCCGTTTCATCAAATACGGCAACGTCTCCGCTATTAAGCTCAATCTCTTCAAAGTCTATCGCCACCATTTTATCACCGTTATAGCCCATAATGGAAACAATTACATTTTCTGTGTTGCTTCCGGTATTAAATACGGATGTTTTTGCATAGACATCGCCTGAAACAGCGGTAGCCTCAGTTCCGTCAGTTTTAACTGTCATAAACGGAGCAATGCTTAATCCGCCGTTTGCGCCCTCCGCGGTTACGCTCGCGCTGTGGTCGGAAACCGTTCCACCCGCCTGTGCAAGTACTCCCGAAACAACAAGTTTAACCTTGTCGCCACTATTCGGCAGTTTACTCGGGATGACGGAAAGCACATTTCCCGAAAGTCCGCCGACAGTATATGCAACCTGCTCGCTTCCGTAGAACAGTTTCACACTGTCCGCTGTTATTGAGGAAACTTTCGGCGCATTGTAAAATTCAACGTCAATTCTCTGCAAATCTCTTGTGATTTTACCGAACGGGCCCGTCACACGTCCGTCCGATGTGATAAATCTTGTGTTTTTAATCTTATTTTCGCGTTCCGGCTCACCGTTTTTAATTGTAAAGTTGTCTATAAAAAGAACATTTTGAGCAGCTGATATTTCTGCCGAGCAGTTTCTCACCAAAAGCATACTAATTGCGTTTTGAGTGGATTTGGAACAGTTTGCCTCATATAATTTTGTGTTATCAATGTAAACTCTTACCTTTCCGTTTTTGCGGTCAAGCTCAAATTTAACATTGTACCATTTATCCGTCTGCATATCCGCAAACTGGCTTGCCGGGTATCCCCAATCATTTACAAGCTCCGCCTTTGTTGATGGGAACAATAACGGCAAATTTCCACCGTTTTGTGTCGGCGCCTCGCTGTCCGTACCCCAGAACCACCCCTTCTCGGAAGTGAAAAGTGTTATCGGATATGCCCAGCCGGAAGTTACCAGTGAAAATGAATGATTTCTCAGCTGACTTTCCTTTAAATCAAAGCTCAATGTGCTTATATCTTTATCTTGAAAATAGCTATCCAACCCACTCAGCAGTATATTGGTTTCGATATTTGCTTGTTTTACGGCAAATTTTATACCCAAAACTTTGCCGCGTCCCGCTTCATCAACAAACTCAGGCTCGGGTGAGTAAGACGGATTCCACTGATATATAGCCGTTGCATCGTCATAGTCGTCCTCAAGTGCGGTCGTATATACAATATTTTCGTCAGCTTGTCCGCTCTCGGTTACAAAATACGACAATTGGTGTTTTGTTTTCCCCTGAACTCCCGTAATTCCCGCCGGAATTTCGATTGCATACTCGGTCAAAGTATCCAAATCTTCGCTAAAACTTAAGGTAACAATGTTGTTCTTTCTGCTAATATCCGTAATTGCAACCTGGTTTTCCGTAACGGTATTGATAATTTTAATATCCGATAATGCCGTCTCGCTCGGAATTTCCGAGAAAGTAATATTTACGGTTTTCTTTTTCAGGTCAACCGCTCCGACATTTGCAATCATTTCATCTCCGTAAACCGAGGCAAGCATTATGTTATCAAGGTAGAATACCTCGTTACCGGTCGGATTTGTAACATAACCTTCTCCGCCCCTTGATGCCATATTTAACAGGCTTACATAATACTTTTTGGTAAAGGTATGACCTGTTCCCCAAACACTGCCGTCAAAATAATAGGTGATAGAGCCGTCCTCATGATTGAAAATCATATCTATATGATACCACTTATTCGGCTCAATATCTTTTAAAATATATCCAGAGTAAGCATCATTTCCGTTCGGGAATTCTGCTGTTCCCTCCCATCCGTTTACCGTTTTGTATCCTATCTTTCCGTCCATGGAAACAAAAAAGCTTGCTATCTGTGCGGAATTTGTTCCGTCACTTCCATGAAGTTCCGCAAACACATACTGGTTGGTCTGACCCGCGTTTATATCAAAGCTGAAAATCGTCTTATCAGCCTTTATGCCTTCGGGATTCAGTACACCTGCAGTTGCAACATAATTTGTACTGCTTGAATCCACTTTGTGCTTTAGGCACAATTCACCGTCAAGCGTTGTCTGCGTAGAATTTAAATCACTGTACCCGTCATTGTAGTATAAAATTTTGCTTTCCTCATCTGCCGCATGAACTGCACCCGCCGTTATGCATATGAGGGAAAGCATTAAAAACAAGAATTTTTTCATTAATTTGTCCACCTCATTTTAAGAGTCACATTGTAGTATTTCAGAACATTATCCGCACCGAACACTCTTTCGGCACGGATAATGCCAGTTGTTTATATTCAGTTGTTTACCGTTTTAACATCTGCTCCAACAAGCGGTGTAATATTTGACCAACCGCTCCAAAGGAATGCTTTAACGGTTTTTGTGCCTTGTGTTTTAACGCCATAGGATGAAGTAACGGTCTTAATCTCACCTGCAGCAACCGTAACGGTCTCAACTTTTACATCCAAAAGCACACCGTCGGCATCATAGCTTGCAACAGAAAGCTGTACCGAACCTGCTTCCTTGCCTGTATTGTTAATTACAGCCTTCGGATAAACCTCAGCGGCAGTTGTTCCGTTTGTAATTGCATTTCCGCTTGCATCAACCAGCGTTATGCTTGTATCCTTAGACGGTGCCGGAAATGCCGCACCTATTTGGAAGTTGTCGATGTACATATTAGGTCCTGTCTTACCCGCGGAGCAATCCCTTACCAAAAGTCTGTCTATACTGCTTAATTCCGTCGCACTTGCACTTACTTCATCAAGCTTAACATCATCAACATATACCGCAATTTTTCCATTTTTCTTATCCATGATAAACTTAACGTTATACCATTTTCCGACCTCTGTATCGGCAAAGCTGCTTGCGCTAAATCCCCAGCCAACTAAAGTTGCGCGGGTGTTTCCGTATATTGTCGGTAAATCGTCTCCGTATTGCGTCGGAATTCTTGAGCCGCTACCCCAGAACCATCCATTTTCTGAGGAGAACAAAGTGAGAGGATACACTACATTCGTTACATCTGTCGGAGAGAATGACATATTCATAAGCTGTGCCGGCTTAATATCAAAACTTATATAGTTTACATCCGATGTCATGTACTGTGACAATTCTGTTAATACTATATTTGTTTCTGTCGTGCTATCCTTGTTCTCTTCTTTAAACGTAACAGCCGCTACCTTGCCACGTCCTGTCTCATCCACATAGGTTGTACTCGGTGACCAATCCGGTTGCCAATCAAAGGTCGCAGTACCGTCGTCATATGTATCCGTCAAAACCGGGCTGAAAAGATATTTAACGCCCTTGAAAGTTTTTTCAACTTCCTGAACCGGCTTGCCGCCGAATCCCGTTATACCTTTAATTGAAACTGTGTAGTCAGCATATGGGTCAAAATTCGCAATGGTAGCCGTGTATGTATATGTCTCACTGTCATATGAACCGTTGTAGGAAACGCCCTCTCCATCCTTTTTGATAACCACGTTGCTTGCAGTGAACGTTGCTCCCACAACTTTGCCGGAATAAGTTACGGTAAGTTTTCCGTCTTCCGAAAGTGTTAGCTTCTCTGCCGCAATCTGCTCCGTGCAGGTACCAACTTGGAAGTTGTCGAATGTCATAAATCTGCTGACACTCGTATCCGATTCCGAATAATGATTCCATACATGTAGCATATCCAAAGCATTTATCGTATCGGCAGGCACCGTTCTTTCCAGCATAAACTTATCGTCCACATAAATCTTTATCTTTGTATTTACCTTGTCAATAACAAACATAACGCTGTACCAGTTGCCTGCCGTAAAGTTAATAGCCTCACTTCCGTTTCTCCACTCAGCCGCGTTTATCATCTCTTTAGAGTTAGAGTCCAGTACCGTTTCATTTCCGTCCAAACCTGCTTGACTTATACTGTCAAAATTGTTTGCGTACATCCAACCGTGTCTTGAAGTCGACAGCTGTATCGGTGCTCTTGTATCCGCTTCCGTTCCCATAAGCTGGAATGAAAAGTTGTACGCATTTTCTGCCTTAAAATCAAATTTTACATAATTCAGGCTTCCCGTCATATACTGACCTATGCTTGAGAAAGCACCGTTTACCGCGGCATTCGCCATTCCAGTTCCGAAAGGAATTGTCCAAACCTTACCGCGTCCGGTTTCATCCGCAAAGGTTTCCTCAATCCATTGGTTACCCCAACCGGAATGTTCCGTCTTTAACGCACCGCTGTCAAAAGTCTCGTTTAATACCGGTGTGGTTTTGTAGTTATTCGCCGTATCTGCGGCAGAGATATTGAGCGTTGCCGCAATACTTGACAACATCGATACTGCCAAAACAGAAGCCAATAATTTTTTAACTTTCATTTTTAATTACTCCTTTTTTATTTTTTATACCTCCGAGGCACGGCGCCATTGCCGTGCTCGAAGCGTACATTCAATTTTATTTAATCCTATATATAGGAAGTTCCATAAACAGCTCAGGGTTCTTTGACGTTCCGATACCTCCGCAGTATTCCAGCCATCCTCTTCCGTTTCCGTCCTCATCGTTTACAAGGATTGAGAAGTAAACCTTATCCATAGTCGCGATATTCGGTTTCTCCGCATAGATATCCGTCCATGGCAGTTGAAGCTCATAAATCGTCTTTTTCTCTTCTTCATATCGCTTAACGGCGTATTTTACATTTTCCGAGAACGGAACTTGTGATACACCACCGTCAATAGATTGTGAAAGATAACTCTGAATCGTTGCTTCCCCTCTTGCGATACCCAGACCGATTTCGGTACTTGGCGCTCCCGATTGGCGTTTTAGTGCAATCGCCATCTGAATACTGTCTACGCTCCATACGCTGACGGGCTCCGCATCGTCACAATAGATATCATCCGTCACCTCAACCGCAAGGTATAAATTGTCATCATCACACATGGTGTGAACAAGTGCGCTGAGGTCATCCATGCCTCTCCACGCCTTTTGCTGAGCCATACTGCTGTTGTTAATTCTCATCGGCAAGAAAGTATCCCATTCACCCGATGAAATCACTCCGTCAATCTCGGGTTTCTTCTTCGGGTCATACTTCAAACAACCGACATTTTTGTCAACTTTTACATTAACCACTTCTTCTCCGGCAATACCTTTTACATTTATCTCTCCTCTGAGTCTTAAAACATTTTCCGAAGCTTCTTCCGGTGTAATATTAATTCTCAGCGTTCTTGTATCGCCCGAAGTGATGGTTTTGATTTTATAACTCTTTCCGGCAACACTCTCCGGCTCTGTCAGTACCAACTCTGCCGAAACATTCGTATTTCTTTCGTTGGTAATTTCCAAAACCGCTTGATACCTGCGAGTGTTATACGGGAGAACATCGCAATTATAGGTTACCGGGTCGATATATTCAACCGCCACCTCATGAGCATATACCTTTTTACCGCCCACAATTGCATTTACTCTTATCTTCTCGCTCTCACATCCCTCAGCGCCCGATTCCAAAACAATTTCATTGTTTTCTATAGCCTTTAATAAGATGTTATCCGGCAAATCTACCTTAATTTCCACATCGCCCGCCGGGAGCTTGTCGATACGAAGCGTAAATTCTTCACCGCGTATTAAACCGACTGAATTCTCCCTTACGGAAAATTCGTTGTCAACCTGGGTAATCTCGGAGAAATTGCCCTCCAAATATGTAATGTTTTCGGAAATATCCAGATTAATAACACCGTTATTTGAGTAAATCGTAGTTGCATTTCCGTACATGTCGTACATATTTACGCTTTCCGCGCCGAGCTTTAATGCAACGCTCTTTTGGAGATTGTCCGAATTCCAAACCGCTATAACGTCCTTACCGGCTTCGGTTTTAAATTTGTAAATCCAAACATTTTCATCCCTTGCTTCAACCTTACCCAAAGGCTCCGCTCCTGCCAATACGCTGTTAAATCCTGCCCATGCAAGGAGTGCCGGCTTTGCCTGATACGCGATTCCGTCACCTGCCCACGAACGCATAAGTCCGAAGTTTGCCTCAACAACGTCAGAGCCTGCCGCGGTTTTGTTCTGGTCGTTGTACCATGTGAAGCTTTCAACATGGGGCTGAACCATCATATACTGTCTTAAGCCGAAAGCACCCTGCTGAGTTTCGGTTGCATAAGACGGTGCCGCAGTATATGAAAGCTCGGTGATAACAATTCCCTTATCCTGAAGTCCGTATTTGTCAAGCAGTTTTCTACACTGCAATACCATGTATTCCGCACTGCCGTATCTTCCGCCCGTTTCCGGGAAGTTTTCAATTGTGTACGGGTGTACAGAGAATGCGTCAAAATATTCGCCCGCGCCGTTTTCAAGAAGCATTTCTATCCAATCTTCCGGTACATGCGCCGTCGCTCCGCAGAGAACCTGTGCCTCCGGGTCTGCTTCCTTAATTGCTTCGTATGCTGTCTTTTGTGCCAAAACGTATGCTTCGGGGTTTGAGGTAAAATGAGTTTCGTTAAACACTTCATAGTATTTAACTTTGCCCTTAAGGTCATTGGCTACACCCGATACATATTTTCTGAAGTTTTCTCGTGATTTATCCGAAAGCGGAACCTCACCCTCGGTAAGGTCGCTCATTCCGCCCCAACCGGCAAGAAGAACAAGCGGCTTCATTCCGTTTTTCTCCTGGATATCCAAGATGTTCTGCTGAACGGCATCCATCTTATATCCTGCCATTACGTAGTAAACCCAGAAAATTTCGCTTCGCTCAAATGTGAATCCGGCATTTTTCAGAACCTGCTGTTTTCTTTCAAGCTCTGCTGTTCCGTAGCCCCAATAGGTATGAGCGGAATATCCCAGCGTTTCATTCGGCGGAGCCTTTTTTATAAACATAAAGGTTGTTTCCGCACGGCTTGTCTTTCGCCCCTCCATTTCAAATCTCATCTTTACATTATAGCTTCCGTATTCTCTAAAAGAAAATGTGAACGCTTCACTCTTTTTCTCCTTTGCCGGGATTGACGTTTTCTTGCCTTGCGAGAACACTTTATTTCCGCGTTCATCCGTTATGTCAAGATAAACCGTTCCGTCAGCCTGCTTTGTGGTCAAGTTGGTTACATCAACATTGATTGTGTTCTTTTTATCGTAAAAACTGTAACCCAAAACATCAGCATCAGCCTCCAAAAGCGCAGGAGCTTCAAGATATTCCGGAGTTGCCATTACAAAGTCCAAGTCCACTTCTCTTCCTATTTCATCAAAGTGAAGAATTTTGTAATCGTCTACATACTCTATTCCGGTTCCGTAGCCTCCCTCATATCCTCTCTCATATGAGGATATCTGAGTACACTCATCGGTTATTGTGGTCTCACCCAAAAACTCACCGTCAATATAATATGTAGCTTTTCTGTTACTCAGGTCAATCCAGCTCTCCACTCTGTGCCACACGTTTGTCTGCGGCACAGTGTTTCCCGGAGCGGGAATTTTGATTGCATCTATATGCATGTCCGCATACCATGTGATTTTTCCCTCATCATTATTAAAAAGAGTTCCGATAAACATTCCGTTACCCCATCTTGAATCGTGATATTCAAGGTAATCGTCACTGGTTCTGCCCTTATTTGTTCTGAATATATTGTAGCCAACATACAGAATACCGTCCTTTACAGGTTCATCAAAATGTTTTCTGAATCTCGGCCACATATTGTCTTCAATGACAACCTTTACACTGTTACCATGCTCAACATCATGCTCTTCTATCGTAACCCCGTTTGATGAAGAGAACGGATCCTGACCCTTTTTGCCCGAATCAAAATCTTCCTCCCACAAAACGGTATATTCAAGCTCACCGTCCTTAACGGTTTTTCTTGCCGCCATCGCCGTGCTTCCGAACTGCAGGAGCATGGAAAGCGCAAGTATAAAAGTTAGTGCACGTTTCATATTCTTCCTCCTATCATCCTTTAACTCCGCCGAGGTTTATTCCGCCCATAATCTGCTTCTGGAACAGAATGAACACTACCATCTGCGGTATTATTGAGAAAATCAGAGCAATCATCTGCTTATCGATAGATAAAGTTGATTTGCTGATTTCAAACATTCTTACGCCCAGCGGCACTTTTGCCGCATCCTGTATAATAAGGTAGGGCCAGAAGAAATCACCTATACTGTTATTAAATGTAAATATCGCACAGGTGCATATTACCGGCACTGAAAGCGGTACTACAATTTTAACGAAAATCCTAAGGTCGGATGCACCGTCAATCTTTGCCGCCTCAATCAGTGATTTGGATATACCGTCAAAGGTTGACTTAAACAGGAGAATATCAAACATATTTGTTCCCATCAAAAGCCACATCGGTATATAGGTGTCAAGCAAGCCCATATCTTTAAAGAAAATGTAGTTTGGCACCATGGCACATGTTGCCGGAACAAGCATAAGCGTTGTTACCGCCGTCATATAAATCGCGTGTCCTCTCGGTTTTAAGCGTGATAGACTGTAGCCCGCAAGCCCGCAAACAACAACATCCATCAAAACATTTCCGATTGCCATTATAAAGGTGTTTAAATAATATCTGTAAAGCTCCAGCTGATTCCAAACTTCGCCCATTTTCGAAAGCTTTATCTCTTTCGGCAAAAACGTCTGAACTCTCGCATAAATTTCGGTCGTATCTTTAAATCCGAAAAGCATCATCCATACAACAGGCAGAAATACTATTACAAGATACAGCAACATTATCAGCGAAAGTATTCCGTATGTAACCTTGTATTTTGTGCTTTTCATATCAATAGGCCGTATAGCGCCGTAATGAACTTTTGACGCAAAATCAATTTTTTTCATTCCTTGTCCTCGCTCCTCTCTGCTATATTAAATCCTGCGTAACCTTTTTATCAACCTTATAATATATCAGAGTAAATATTATAATAACAAAGAAAGTGATTACGTTAAGCGCCATGGCAAACTGCGGCTTGCCGTTCACAAAAGCATAGTTGTATGCCAAAAGTCCCAATGACATTGAAGCATTGTTCGGTCCGCCGCCCGTCATTTGAAGCGGTTGATTTACTACCTGGAAAACGCCCACGCACTGTCTTACGGCAAAAAGCATAAACATCGGCAACATGTGCGGAATTGTAACGGTTCTGAGTCGTCTTATAAATCCCGCGCCATCCATCATTGCCGCTTCATACAGCTCTGAATTTACGCCCTGAAGTCCCGCAAAATAGTATATCGCCGTTCCGCCCATTCCCGTCCATGTCATACTTACGATAATCCACAGAATTGTGAAGCGTCCGTCCTGGAGCCATACATACGGCTCCATTCCGAACATTCCCAATACCATATTTAAGAGTCCTGTGGCATCCGGGTAATAAACAAACGACCAAAGAATCGATACCGATATCGCCGGCATTATTCCGGGAAGATATACAAGCGTTCTGATTGTTTTTCTGAAACATGCCATTTCGTTCATAATGATAGCCATTACAAACGGCGGCAAAAGACCTACAATCAAGGAATAAATCAAGTACAACCATGTGTTTGTAAAGGTTTTCAAGAAATCCGCGTTGCTCAGTATTATTTGAAAATTCCTAAGTCCAATGAAATCCTGTACGGTAAACCCTCTCATATTAAATGTTGACCAGATAACTCCCAAAATTTGCGGACGTACCACAAACATTACTACCAATACTATCGACGGAAGCATCAGCATCCATCCGCTCAGGTCTTTTAAAAAGAAGGATACTCCCCTTTTTTTCTTCTTTTTTATTGTTGTTTTCATTAAATATATGCCCCTTATTCTGCAAAATCAAGATAATTACTCTGGAAATCTGAAGCAGCCTTTGAAACAAGTGCCTTTATATCCGCATCCTTATTTGTCAAGCATTCCTGAATAACATTGTCAAATGTTTTGTAAAGCGATTGAGCTTCAACCGCTTCCTCAACCTGGAACTCAAGCTTATCGGTATTGTTGTAGTTCTCAACATTCTTATCGCTTACATTTTGATATTTTGCCATCATTTCGTCATGGAACAACTCATACTCACTGCCGTCCTTCCACGGGCTCATAGCTCTGATACCTATCGGAAGATTCTGACTTTCTTTGACTTGATAGTCCGATTCAATACTTTGTTTGGTTTCATCATCAACTTTATATGTATATCCGTTGAATTCAAGCCATTTAAGTGCCGCATCAATCTGCTCAGGTGTTGCGTTTCTGTCGATTACGCGTACAGCACCGCCGAGAAGCGATACATCACGCTCCGGACCTGCCGGAATTCTCAAAACGCCCAGGTTATCTTTGCTCATACCATATGTCGAAACCATTCTATCTATCATACTTGATTCACCCATCGTCATTACAATGTTGCCGGCTGCAAACTGCTGATATATGTCCGCATTTTCAAGCAAAGTGTTTGCCGGAATTGCATCGTGCTTCCATTTAAGATCGCTTATAAACTGAACCGCGTTTACACATTCTTCGGTATCAAATTTAGCTTCCCATTTTCCGTCCTTGTTCTTTTCCTCAAAAACGGTTCCGTAGCTCCATGCAACCGGTGTAAATCTCCAGCCTCCTTGATTGCCTTTTGTAGGCATTGCATATCCGTCAGCTCCGGTTTTTGCCTTAACTTCCTTTGCAACTCTTGCAAGGTCCTCCCAATCGGTCGGCTGATAAAGTGTTCCGTCCTCTGCCACAAAGCCCGCCTTTTTATAAAGGTCGATGTTTACGAAAAGTCCCACATAATAGAATTGCTCCGGAACAAAATACATTTTTCCGTCTCTTGAAATTATGTCAAGCGCCAAATCATTCAAGTTTTCCTTAAAACCGTTTTCCTCAAAATACTTTGTAAGGTCCGCCGCATATCCCAAATCCTTAATTTTCTCGCACTCGGTAAGCGGTACGTAATATACGGTCGGAAGTGTTCCCGCTTCAGCTTTTGCCATATATGTATCTGTGGCAAAAGAATATTTTCCGTCCTCGATTACGATATCCGGATAAATTTCATTAAATCTTTTAACACCCTCCATTTGCGCTTCATATCCCTCAGGATTGATTTTCGGATCTGAAAAGTAATCCGCAAGTGAAATCGTAACCTTTCCGTCCGTTTGCTGTTTCTTTTCTCCGCATCCTACAAGTCCTCCGAGAACCATTGAAGCTCCCAGAAGCATAGCGATTGTTTTCATTAAATTTTTTTTCATATACTCGCTCTCCTTATTATGACTTTGTGCGTAGCGCCGCACAGTGTTTTTTTACATTTTCAACTATATCACACTCATATCTAATGTGTAAAGTAACAAAATTTTCATGAGTATCATTTTATTCACACACCCGCACGAAAATCGCATAAATGCGTGATCACGCCCGTAGAATCTGCATAAAATAACAATATTTTTCTTTTTAAAATGATTTAAAAGTTGACAAATTTCATTTTTTATTATAAAATATTTCTTGTGGATATAAAAATTTCCAGCTTCGCAATTTTCACCAACGAGTAACAATTTTTTCAAAAAAAAAAAAAAAATAGGCGAAAAAGTAACAAAAAATACCAAAAGGAGAGAAAAATCATGAGATTTTTCAAACAAAAACAAAAGAATGAAACTTTCAGTTTTTTGCTTATGTCAATATTGATACCCGCAATAATCGTCAGTATTGTTTCGGTATATGTTTGCTTTTCCTCATTTTCAAAACTTACTGCAATAACAAACAAAAACACAGTTTCAAATATGCAATCGGCATCCGCATACTGTGAAAACAATATTGATATGTTAAAAAGTACCGTTAAATTTTACGTTCACCAACCTATAACGGATAGGTTTATAGAGGGCAACGACGTAATCCAATCTCCGGATTTTTTTGCTTCACTTGCACAGTTTTCTGCGGAAACACCCCATGTTATAACCACATTTCTTCTTGACCAAACAAACGGGGTGGTGTACCATTCCGGCGGCAGTGTTCCGATTCCGGAGTATTTTTCCGATGATTTAACATATTCCGCCTACGACGCAAACTACTGGCAATCGTTGTATATTTACACCAACAACAACTTCCGTATGCTCTCCCCATGTGCAATGCATGCGGGCGATAAAACTTACAACACAATTCCGATTGTGTACAAGGTAAATCAAAAGCGTTACTTCGTTTTGAACGTGGATTTAACTACAATCATTTCGCTCAACAACTACAATTACAACAATTCTACGCAATACTTTATACTTAACAATTTTACTGAGGAATTCTTTTCCTTAAACAATGATAACGACACAAAAATAACTCAATCGGATAATTTTGCCAACACCGTACTGTCACGCCCTAATTCCAACTTTAAAACCGTTTTGGCACGTGACCGCTACTTGGTATCCACCGGCACCGCAAATCGCTCTCTTTTGGGATATACATATGTTGCATTAACGCCCACCTCGGAAATTTACAAGGATATCTTGCTTTTTATCGTTTTGATTATCGCAGTTTGCATAATCGCGATATCCAGCGCCGTTTTTATAGCTTTCAGAAATACAAAAAACATTTTCAAGCCCATAAGCGAAATATATTCTTCGCTAAAGGGCGAGGACAGCATTGCTTCAAACATGCTTTATGACAATGTATCACTGGCGCAAAAAGCAAAATCTCAAATTGATTTACTGCAAAAATCACTGCCGTATGCACAGCAGAAATATCTTATAAATGTACTGAATGACCTTGAAATTTACAATAAAGATTCCGATTTTGACGCAATTGAAGGCTCGTTTTCTTTCGAATACGACCTTTTCTCCATCGTCATTTTGCAATTGTCTCCCGCACCGAATTTTTATGATAAATTCGATAATCAATCATACATAACCATTAAATCGGGATTTTATAACGTTGTGTGCGATATGTTTACCGAAAAATTCAGAACATATGTTCTCCCTGCGGAAAACAATGTGCTTAATATAATACTGAATTTTAAGGACGAAAAACAGCATGAGGAGATAAAAGATGTATTGAATTCCATTATGTACTTTCTTACAAATGATTTTGAATACATTACGGTTTCAATCGGAATGAGTAAGGCATATCGCGGAATTCCGGGGCTGAAGCAAGCCCACGCCGAGGCTCTGGACTCATTTATTCCGTATCATACTCCTAACGAAACACCGGTTATAGATATCAGCTCCAAGGACTCCTTTATCTTTACAATAACCGATGAAACTACCGTTTATTCCGCACTTTCCACACTGGATAAAGATACGATTTTGGCGGCAATAAATGATATTTTAAGCGATAAGCCGACACTTTCGCCGCGCGATACAAAGAGAATGTACAATTATATATTAAATACAATATTGAAATACATGCGGATTAATAAGATACCATACATGGAGGATATGCTTGACTTTGAAATAGCCAATAAATTTCTCGCACAGCCCTTATCCGGCGTTCGCTCATATATCGAAGAGCTGGTAGATTACCTGACCTCCTCCGAGCGAACGGTAACGGATTTTGACAAGCTATACGCATACATAAAGGCTAACTGTTCTTCACAGGATATGTCTTTAAAACAGCTCGCGGATATGTTCGGCACAAGCCAGAGCACCGTTACAAGGCTTATTCAGAGCAATACGGACTATTCCTTTAAACAGCTTTTGAATAATCTGCGTATCGACCGAGCAAAAGACCTTTTGGAAACCACCGAACTTACAATTGAGCAAATCCTTGAAATGGTCGGTTTTACAAATAAGCAGACGTTTCACAGAGTATTTAAGTCGGTCACCGGCATGACACCTGCCGATTACAGAAAAAAACGGATTGATTAAACACCCCCTATCTTCACATAATGAAAACGTGCGGTGCGCAATACTTTGATTAAATGTATCGCCACAGATGAAAACAGGAACAGCGGAATTTATTTGGAATGTTTGAAATTTATAATGATAGTTGATACTATCATTATAAACACATACCGACACTTCGGTAATTTAGATTTTATCGTTGTACTTACTCCTGCTCCTTTATTCGACCATGGAAATTCACTCTTGAATTTTGCGGGTAAGACGATTTGAAAAACGAAAAATCACTTTCGGCATCTTTTGTGACTATTTTGCCATTTTGCTTCACACAATAAAACGGGTTCGAGAGCCAAAGTCGGTAATCTAGCATTTCCGCTTTTGCTTGTTTTTCTACCGGGTTGAAATCGTTATATCACATGATTTTCATTGATAAAATCACTTGTTTTAATAATTTGTCCGGTTAGAAAACCTCCTATATACTCTTGTATATTATAGCATATAACGAAGTGACATATGGGGTACATTTTATTATAACATTTCTGTGTAACAAGTTTAAGACAAAAAGCCATTAATCGCATGATGAAATTTTTATCATGCGATTAACAGCTCTTGTTGTACGGATATTTATTTTTCTTTGATACCTATTCCTTTTACCGGCTTGTGCTTTAATTCCGATTGCAATCGGTCTAATGCTTCACCAATATTAGTAATTTAAGGAAAAGCCGATAAACCCTTATTTCAAGCGGTTTATCGGCTTTGTTTATTTTTCGTAAAGAATATATATTCAAATCAAATTTAAGTATTCATTCAGCTGTTTTTCTTCCAAATCTGCAACAAAGTCTGCATGTATCCATGCTGTAAATTCGATTGAGTTTAAATCAGACTTGCTTTTTATATCTTCATAAAAGCCTTTGATTTGTATATACATTTCATTTCCCGCAGGCGGTGTAAAACCTGCACCGCTTATACGAACTTCCTGATTTCTGTATATGCCTCCGACAATTATGTTTTCCGTCAATGTTGCGTGCAAATCTTTAACAACATTTTCCGTTAGGCAAGTATTTCAGCCGTTGTCAGCGGAGTTGTCTTTATTTCTTGCTCTTCAATTTGCTCTAATCCGTTTGGAATCCATTTCGCATAAACGGCATCATTTCCATTGAAAGTAAATTCCGTTACACGATTTCCCTTTGTTCGAGGATCTGAATACCCACCATCAAAGATATATCCGTATTTTTCGGGAATAATATCGGCAAGGGAAATTGTTGTGCCGATATTATCATTACAAGTTTTTTTGTGGAAAATTCCCATTTACTTTTTATTCGGTGTTTGTGGTGCTAACAACGAAGTCAACAGACGATCTATATTCTGACGGAGAGACACCCATCTGCTGTTTGAAAAATCTGCTGAAATAATATGGATCTGCAAATCCCGAGCTTTGCGCTATTTCGGCTATCGAATAATTGGAGATTTTGAGCATATTTTTAGCTCTATCAAGCTTTAGATTATTTATATATTTTATAGGAGAAGTGCAGAACGATTGATCGATAAGCCTTCTTAAATGCACCTCTGAAATTCCGAAATGTGTTGATATATCATTTATACTAAAATCCGAATCGGTATAATTATTCAAAATATATTCTGTTATTTCCGAAACCAAAAGGCTACTTTTCGAATATAATTTGTTTTCTGTTTTTATGGCTTCGGCATAAACATTATATATACATGAAAATATCTGAGCAATATAGCCTGGTCTTCTGTTATTCCAAATATGCAGCATTTTTTGGAATTGTCTTTTTATATCGAATGAATTGCATTTAAACGCTGTACTTTTTTGAGAGCGAGGCATTGTGCAAAAGTCAAAATCAACGCAAACAAATTTACTGTTTTCAAGTATATGCATTTCATATTTGCTGTCTTTTGACAAATAAATAAACTTTTGCGGAGCTGCGGTAAATGAATAATTATCAAATATATACTTTGTTTTTCCGTATAAATAACACACAAAGCAATCCCTGTACCTGCCGATTGTTTTTTTCGGAATGATACCGGGCTTAAATTCACCGTCGAATACATTTATTATTCTTTCTATTGTCAAATCAGCTTCCATAATATCACCACAACAACTATACTTGATTTTTTTAAGAAAGTCAAGATGTTTATGTTCGAAAAATCCATTTTTTATTTTTTGTCCATTGAATTAAAATATTTGTTGATATAAAATACAGTCAAATCCGTATTGAAAGGAAGTAAAAAATGAATATTTTAAAATTTACCGAAAATAGAGAAAAAATAGAAAATCAATACTCAAAGTTTTATGAAAACGCAAACAAGGAAAAAGCGGAAGAGTTATATGAAGAAATAAAAGAAATATACCATAATGAAAATTCCAAATCGGTAGGTTTCGGAAAAGCCGTAAAACATTATTTTGAAAAAGCGGAATTGTGTATTAATCCGGCTGATATATTTTCCGATATGGCAAGTGAAGTGTACAGCCCGTGTTTTTTGATAGATGAAGAATATAAAAAATACATAAAAGACAACAGTGATAAAATATTTCCGTCTGAGGGGGCTTTTGTCGCCGTTGCCGATTTCGGGCACACAATGCCTGATTGGAACAGAGTGTTTAATCTTGGATTTACCGGTATACTCGAAAATGCCGAAGAATGTTTAAAAAAGATAAATTTATCAAAAAAAGAGGAAGATTTTTATTTATCCGTTAAATATGCTTATGAGGGTGTTTTGATATATATAAAGCGTCTTTGTGAAGAATGTAAAAAAACAAATTCGGTCAATAGTTTGTTTTCAGCTCAAAGCCTTTCTTCTTTGCTGAAGGGTAAGCCAAAGAATCTGGCTGAAGCAATGCAATTGTATTTTATTTACTATTCTGCACAGCAGTTAACGCAAGGAAATACGTTGCGCTCGCTCGGAGCTGTCGATGATATTTTGTACCCTTACTACAGGTATGATACAGAGGAAGGAATTTACAGTGAAGATGATGTTCGAGAGCTTTTGAGATACTTTTTGTTTAAATGGAATTCGAGACAAATACTTGCCAATATTCCGTTTAATTTATGTACGCATGTAAACGAATTGACATATTTGATTTTGGAGGAATACGAAAAGCTTGGTATTCCGGACCCGAAAATTCATGTAAAGTGTTCGAAAAATATGACAGACAAAGCGTATAAAATGATTATGACGTCGATTCGAAACGGAAATAACAGCTTTGTTTTTGTAAATGACGATATCGTAAAAAAAGCTCTTGTAAAGTCGGGAATCGAAGAATGTGACGCAGAAGATTATACTTTAATCGGTTGTTATGAGCCATGCGCTTCCGGAAAAGAAATTCCCTGTACGTTAAACGGTAGGATTAATATGCCTATGGCGGTTGAAACTGTATTGAATAACGGAAAGAGAGTTGCTTCCGATAAAAGTATCGGCATTGATTTCGGAAATGAATTCAGCACTTTCGATGAATTTTATAATGCAGTAAAAATGCAGTTGAAAGCATGGGCAGAAATTGCCATATCGGAAATAAATAATGTAGAAAAACAATATTCAAATATTATTCAAGCACCGATACTGTCAGCAACATATGAAAGCTGTATGGAAAGCGGAAAAGATGCATATTCCGGCGGAGCAAAATATAATAATTCATCAATATGCATTTATGGGTTGGGAACTGTAACCGATGAGCTTGTGGCAATAAAAAAAGGCGTTTTTGAAGATGAAATAATAACCCTTTCGAAATTAAAGGCGGTTCTGAAAAATAATTGGAGCAGCGCAGAGAACATACGGAAAATAATGGCTGACAAATATCCCAAATACGGTAACAATGACAATGAAGCCGATAGCTTGGCATGTGATTTGACAGAATATATGTCAAAATGTATCAACCAAAAGCAAAACGGAAGATATGGTGTATACCGAATGGGAATGTTTTCAATAGATTGGATTATTGAAGCCGGAAAAAATCTCAGTGCTTCCGCAGACGGAAGATTTGCGGGAGAACCGGTTTCGAAAAATCTTTCCGCGAGTGTGGGTATGGATAAAAAAGGTGTTACCGGAGCGATAAATTCAGCAACAAGATTTGATTTTACCAATGCTCCCAACGGCGCGGTTCTTGATTTGCATTTTCACCCCACAGCTGTTTCGTGTGATGAAGGAATTGAAATCATGATAAGCGTTTTGAAAACCTATTTGAATAAAGGCGGATTTGCGGTACATTTTAATGTCGTTAATCCTGACACCTTGAAAGCGGCACAAAAAAATCCCGAAAAATATAAAAATCTACAGGTTCGTTTGTGCGGCTGGAATGTGTATTTTACAGATTTGGATATCGAAATGCAGAATAATTTAATAAAAAGCTTAGAGGTGTAAAAAATGAGGGAAAGAATAAGCGGGAAATTTCCATTTCTGCCGGAAGACGACAGAAAAAAAATAGAAAATAAATACCACAAAACCGATGAAGAATTTGACGATTTTCAAAGAATGGCATATCACGGCTATGACTATGATGAAATGACCGGACTTACGGATGAAGAAATCGATGCGGCACTTTGCGAAATTTCAAAGGCTTCGAAAAATAAGCCGCATACTGCAGTTAAGGCTGAGATGGTGGCGTATGTTCTGGATAACACAAGGATTGACGTCAATAAAAACGATTATTTTATCGGGATGTATTCGTGGGGTCGCCTTATCGACAAATACACCATAAATCCATGGTACAGGGAAGTTGTAAAAAAGGCTGACGAAAAATCGGGTGACGAAAAACGTTCTGCACTGGAGAAAACCGGCACTGCGTGGATTGGTCTTGATTTTGACCATACCGTACCGGATTGGGAATCGATGACGGAACTGGGATTTTGCGGAATATTAAAGCGTGCCGAGGATGCATACCAAAGGCTAAAAAAAGCAAATAAGCTTACGGAAAAACAGGAAATCTTTTATCATGCCGTAAAAACGGAATACGAGGCGATTCTGAGGTTTATTGAAAGGCTGTACGAATATTCTCTTACGAAAAAATCCGCAAAAGCGGAAACGATTTCGGCGTCGCTAAAAAATCTGTATGAGGGTGCACCGAAAAACACATATGATGTGCTTCATATGATTTGCATTTATTTCATGATAAGCGAAAGCGTGGAACATTATCAGGTTCGATCTTTGGGATACGGTCTCGATGCGACGTTATATCCGTTTTTCAAAAGAGATATCGAAAACAACACCTTTACGAGAGAAGAACTTACAAGGTTTATAGCATATTTCCTTATGCAGTTTTCAGCAATGGGAAATTATTGGGGACAGCCGTTTTATCTTGCCGGAACGAATACTGACGGTAGTACGAAGGTGAACGAATTGTCGTACCTGATACTTGACGTGTACGATTCACTGGGAATTTACAACCCGAAAATACAAATAAAAATAAGCAAAGATACACCGAAAAGCTTTGTGAAGAAAGCACTTGATATAATAAAATCCGGATCGACGAGCATTGTGTTCTGCAATGAGGATATCATAATCAAATCGCTTATGAGAAACGGTGCGGATTATGAAGCTGCGGTTGATTCGGTTATAAAGGGATGCTATGAATACACCACCAAAGCGGATTGTATAGGCATATCCTTTAACACATTCAATGCGTTAAAGCCAGTAAGTCTGGTATTTAATAACGGTGTGGACAAACAAACCGAAACGAAAATTGGAATACAAACCGGTGATGTTACAAAATTTACGTCCTTTAAGGAATTTTATTCTGCGTATCTTGCGCAATTCGAACACATTCTCGAAATCGGTACAAAACATATCGACGAATTAGAACAGTATATCAGTGAAGTTAATCCGATGATATTGTATTCCGCTACAGTGCCAAAATGTGTTGAAAAGCTTACCGATGCGAATGATTCGGGAATAAAGAATGTAAGCGATGTGTTGCTGAATGGATTGGCAAGCGCGGCGGATGCACTGATGGCGGTATATGAGCTCGTGTTCGAGACGAAACAGACAACGCTTGCCGAACTAAAAAAAGCTCTTGACAGCAATTGGGATGGCTATGAAAAATTACGATTGAAAGCGCTTTCCTGCAAACATAAGTACGGAACGGGCGATAAATTGACAAATTATTATGCAAACGCCGTACATCAGTTTTTTTCGTCGTATTTTTCAGGTAAAAAGAATTGTCACGGAGGAAATTATGAATATGAGCTGCACTCCGCGCGTGCTTTTATAGAAATGGGGAAATGCACCGAAGCAACGCCGGACGGAAGAAAAGACGGCGATGAAACCTCAAAAAATGCTTCTCCGACTCCAGGAGCGGACAAAAACGGAGTTACGGCGCTCATTAATTCCGTGACTGAAATGGATTTATCACTTGCTGATTCCGGAGCCTGTCTGGACATTATGTTACTTCCTACGGTGGTTTGCGAAGATGGTGGAACAGATATTCTGTACAGCGTGCTGAATACTTATATGTCTAAGGGCGGCGCATCGGTGCATTTTAATATTTTTAACAGTGATGTGCTGCATGACGCGCAGAAGCACCCCGAAAGATATGAAAATCTGCAGGTGCGAGTCTGCGGTTGGAATGTTTTGTGGAACAATATGGATAAAAAAGAACAGGATGCATACATCAAAAGAGCGGAAAATATACAGTAAGGGAGAAATCGGTATGAACAAAGCAGTGATTTGCGATATAAAGCGGTTTGCCGTGCACGACGGCGACGGAATAAGGACAACGGTATTCTTAAAAGGATGTCCGATAAAGTGCGTGTGGTGTCATAATCCGGAAAGTATTTTGCCGAAACCTCAAACCGGTTTTTATGAGCATAAGTGCATGGGTTGCGGCGAGTGCATCACAATTTGTCCGCAGCAATCACACAAAATCGAAAACGGCATACATGTTTTTGACCGTACATTGTGCACCGGTTGCGGAAAGTGTGAAGCTGCCTGTTTGGGAAATGCGTTGAAGCTTTACGGTAAAAAATATACTACCGATGAACTATTGCCGCTGTTAATTGAGGATCGTGATTTTTATGAAAATTCCGGCGGCGGTGTAACTATATCGGGCGGAGAATGTCTTTTACAAGCAGATTTTTGTGCGGAATTGCTAAAAAATTTAAAAGAAGAAAATATCAATACAGCTGTCGATACCTGTGGCTTTGTGCCCGTAGAAGCATTTGATAAGGTTATGCCGTATACAGATATGTTTTTATACGATGTAAAAGCATTCGATGAAGATGTACATATAAAGTGTACCGGAAAATCAAATAAAATTATTTTGGAAAATCTAAAGTATCTCGACAAATGCGGAAAGAAAATCGAAATACGCATACCGTATGTCCCGGAATATAATTCGGGTGAAATAAATAAAATTTTTAATTTTCTGCAAACTTTAAAAAATATTGTAAAAGTGCGCGTACTTCCGTATCATAATTATGCGGCATCAAAATATGCGGCATTGTTGATGGAAAACACGCTTCCGCAAAAATTACCTTCTGCGGAGAAAATTGAGGAGCTTCAAAATTTTTTCAATACTCTTTGATTAGGTAAATCGTTCCTGTGGGGTATATCCCGTATTTTGTGTAAACTCCAAAATGGTAATATAATCTTAATAAT
>CAYMBZ010000002.1:0-81215 GCA_964388835.1 uncultured Lachnospiraceae bacterium | reverse complement strand
GTTCGTTATGGAGAAATCTTCTGAAATGTGTAACACATCATTGACAAACCTACAAGTAAAAAATATATATTTATTACAAAACTATTGCTTTTTTGAAAAATGTATAGTATAATTAATCAAACGTTTGATTTTGCTTAAATCAGTGGCAAGAGGAGGAATAAGAATGAAAACAAAAAGGATTTTGGCATTTATACTTGTACTTGTAATGTGCATAGCAGTTTTTCCGTCGAGAATGTTGGCGGCGGAGGAGAATGTAACATTCACCGCACTTGACGGAACTGCCAACAATGATACGCAAGGTCAAGGTTACAGCAAACTGCTTGACGGAAGTAACTTTACAAAATGGTGCGACAAAATAGGTACGGTAGATGGCATAAACTATATTCCATACATAATTTTTAAAGCGTCAAAACAGGTAATTATAACGGATTATACCTTTGTTACGGGAAATGATAATTCGCAACATACCGGAAGAAATCCTAAGGATTGGACTCTTTACGGATGTAACAACTATAATGAGGCGAATAAAACAGGCGGTACATGGACGGCGATTCACAGTGTTACCGATGATACGGTAATGGAAGATAAAAATAATGTCTCGTTTAAATTTACAATTGCAAATAACGCTGGTATGTACAAATACTATAAGCTGGTTATTACGTCAAATCACGGTGCTCAGTATGACCTTATGCAATTATCCGAAATGAAAATCGGATGGAGAACGGCATACAACGTAACCTTTGATAAAAACGGCGGCGATACCGAGGCATCACCCAATGTTATTGCGGGCGGTGGATTGCCTACCCAAAATCCTACAAGGAACGGTTACAGCTTTGACGGCTGGTACACAGGAAACGGAGCCGGCGACGATTGGGGAACGCAATTTACGGCAGAGTCCACCGCTTCAGCCGACACAACGGTTTACGCAAAATGGAGCGAACATAATATAACATACAGCTTAAACTACGAAAATGCGGGGAACTATGCGGTTTTAGGATTCGGAAGCGGCTTGCCGACCGAAAATCCAACAAGAAGCGGATTTATTTTTGACGGCTGGTATACCAAAAACGGCTCAGGCGGCGATTGGGGAACATGCTTTGCGGCAGGAGCAACTGTTTCCTCTGATATAACGGTTTATGCAAAATGGAACGAAAATGTAACTTTTGAGATTATTGACGGCACAAGAGGTGGCGTGGATGATGAAGACTACGGAAATCTTTTTGACGGAAACAATTCGGGAAGCACATTTACAAAATGGTGTGTACACGGGGGCAAGGGATATCTGATTATAAAAGCAGAAAAACCCGTTGTGCTTTCTTCATATACATTTATAACGGGAAATGATAATGCTCAATATAGTGGAAGAAGTCCGAAAAACTGGACATTATCGGGATGCAATGATTATAACAAAGACGATGTTAAAAGCGGTACATGGACTGAGATTGCTTCCGTAACGGATGACACAACGATACAGGATGTAAATTTTACCGCATATAACTTTGAAACCAATACGGAAAATTCTTATATGTATTATAAGCTTGACATTACACGAAATGCAGGTGGCAATGTTCTACAGCTGTGCGGATTGGAACTCGGTTATGAAGTTGCGGCGGAATATGCCGGTACACTGGTCTATTTCGATAAAAACGGCGGCGATACAATGCCTTCACCCTGGGCAATTATACCGGGAGGTGGCTTGCCGACCCAAAATCCGACCAGAAACGGTTTCAGCTTTGTGGGATGGTATACGAAAAACGGCGCAGGCGGTGATTGGGGCGAAAGTTTCACGGCAGACTCTGTCGTTTCCTTAACTACAACGGTTTATGCAAAATGGAACGAACATCAAATAACCTACAACTTAAATTACGAGGGCGCGGGAGATAATACGGTTTTAGGATTTGGGAGCGGATTGCCGTCACCGAAGCCGAACAGAAGCGGCTACGGCTTTGCGGGCTGGTACACCAAAAGCGGGGCAGACGGAGATTGGGGAACACTTTTCACCGAAAAGACAGCCGTTTCCGCCGATACAACGGTTTATGCAAGGTGGATTGAACCGGTAACTCTTGAGATTATCGGCGGTGACAGCGGAAATGTAACCGATACGGTAAATGAGGGCTACGGAAATCTTTTTGACGGAAAGAATTCGGGAAATACATTTACAAAATGGTGTCTGCATAAAGAAAGCGGTAAGTTGATTATAAAAGCAACCAGACCGATTCTGCTTTCTTCATATACATTCATAACGGGAAACGATAATTTTCAATATAAAGGAAGAAGCCCGAAAACATGGGCTTTGTACGGATGTAATGACTACGATCCAGCGGACAGTGCAAGCGGCACGTGGGCCGAAATTACTTCCGTAACGGATGATGATACAATACAGAATGTGAATTTCACACCGTACACCTTTAAAGCGGATGCGAAAGCTTCTTACATGTACTACAAGCTTGACATTGTAAAAAATGCCGGAAGTGACGTTACCCAGCTGTGCGGCTTAGATTTTGACTATTATGTTGCGGCGGAATATGCCGATGCACTGGTGTATTTTGATAAAAACGGCGGCGCAACAATGCCGCAACCTCAGGTTATTGCGGCAGGCGGCGGCTTGCCTAATCAAAATCCCACGAGAAACGGCTACAGCTTTGCGGGCTGGTACACGAAAAACGGCTCAGACGGAGATTGGGGTGAAAGCTTCACGGCAGAGTCTGCAGTTTCCTCAACCGGGACGGTTTACGCAAAGTGGACGGGACACCGGATAACCTACAGTATGAATGACGGAAGTGAAGACGCTCATGCGGTGCTTGAGTACGGAAACACACCGACAAATCCCGTCAAATCCGGAAGAGATTTTGAAGGCTGGTACACGAAAAACGGTTCAGACGGAGATTGGGGCGAAAAGTTTACGGCTCAGACAACAGTTACCGGAAGTATAACGGTTTATGCAAAATGGGGAAATGTAAAGATTACATTCGACAAAAACGGCGGTGACACCGAACCGGTGCCGACAATGATTGAGCAAGGGGAAGGTCTGCCTACTCAAAATCCGACCAGAAACGGTTGCAGATTTGAGGGGTGGTATACGAAAAACGGAGCGGACGATGATTGGGGAGAAGAATTTACCGCAGAGACGGTGCTTAGTGCAAATGCAACCGTTTATGCAAAGTGGCACGAATACAATATTACATTTAAGCTGAACGACGGAACAGAATCGAATTACGGAATTTTCGGATACACGAAAGCTTTCCCGTTGCCTGATGTGAAAAAGAAAAATGCACATGTTTCAGGCTGGTATACCGAAAACGGTACCAATGATAATTGGGGAAATCTGTTTTCGGCAAGTACCGCAGTAACAACGGATATGGCGGTTTACGCAAAATGGGAGACATCGCACACCCATTGTATCTGCGGAGTCGACCACGCTGAGGTGGGAGACCACAAACAGGAGAAACTTGGTACATTTAAACCTATCGGTACATCGGAGGAGCTTTTGAACGCAAGCTCTGGAACGGCAGATGCACCGAATTATTATTACTTGACAGCGGATATTGTTATCGGTGGCAGCGGAAACGGAGGCTGGTATGTTTTAAGAAAGAACAATTTTGTTCTTTGCCTAAACGGTCACAAGCTTGCACATTCATACAGTACAGAAACGATTGAGGTGGAAGACGGCATAAACTTCACCGTTACGGACTGTGTCGGAACGGGTACGATAACCCACAGCGATTCAAGCAAAAATTCTGTCGGCGTTTATATAAATGACGGAATATTTAATATGTACAACGGCAATATCGTAAACAACAGCAGTTCGGCGGGCGGCGGTGTTCGACTTGTGGAAGGGACATTTAATATGTACGGAGGAACAATAAGCGAAAACTCGTCGGCAAACGGTCAATATACTGCACACGGCGGAGGAGTACATCTGTATTCTACCGATTGTACATTTAATATGTACGGCGGTAAAATCAGTAATAACACCGCAACAAACGGTAGCGGTGGCGGTGTGTACGGCACAAGAACGGGCAATAAAATTAATATTTTAGGCGGCGAAATTTCCGGAAATACCGCAAGCGGCGGAGGCGGAGGTATCAGATTCAGCAACGGTGACATAAAAATAGAAAACGCGTTAATCACAAAAAATACAGCTTCCGCAAACGGCGGCGGTATCGACATTGCTTCCGCAAGCAGCTTTTCGATGAAAAATTCCACAATAAGTGAAAACAGTGCGACAGATGGCGGCGGAATGGAAGTATCATCGAATAATCTTGAGATGGACAACTGTGAATTTTTCCAAAATACCGCAACAAGATATGGCGGCGGTATATTCGTGTCATCGGATAACATATCCATCAAAAATTCGACTGTTTCCGATAATAAGGCGCTTGAGGGCGGAGGAATATTTACATACCGAAAAGGAAAAATAGAAAATACCGAAATATTAAGAAATGAGGCATCACTCGGCGGCGGACTTTTGCTTGAGGTTAATAATGATGAATTTACGATAAGCGACAGTACGATAGCGAACAATAAGGCGAAAGGCACCGATGAAAGAGGCGGTGGCATAAGAATAGAAAGAGGAACGATAAAAATTCAAGACGGAACCGATATTTACGGCAACAGCGCGAAATCGGGAGGCGGTATAAGCTTCGGCGGCGGAGCACTTGATTTAAAAAATGTGAGCATATCGGGAAATACCGTAACGGAAAACGGCGGCGGTATATACAGCAATCAATATAACAGTTTGACAGCAAATGGCGGTGTATATATTTATGATAATATTTTGCTTGATGAAACCGGCGGAAGTGACGAGTCGAGCGGAAATACAAGCGGTGAGACAGGCACAACCGAAGGTACGGGCACACCTGAGAGCACCGGAGCAGGCGGCGATGACGGCGGATGGGCTGTAACCGAACCCACGGGCGAGCAGAACAATTTATATTTGGCGCGTTACAGATATTATCCGTACTTGGCAAATATTAAACTGACGGCGGCGGAGATTCAAACCGATACCGGCTTGATTGATACAAAAATAGGCGTTACGCTTGAAGATAATGAGAAAACTATTTCCGAATCAAGCGAAACCGATTACAGTGGTTGTTTCGTATCGGATAACCTTAATTATGCCGTTGTGTACAACGATGACGGGGTTTTGAAACTGACGGAAGCTTACATCGTTACCTTTGAATACGGCGATCGCAGTGAAAAGGTATCGGTGGTTAAGAATACGCCGATAGCCGCGCCGGAAGATGAACCGTATATTGAGGGAAAAACATTTATCGGCTGGTTTATCGGAGATGAAGAATATGATTTCACAAAGGCGGTAAAGAAAAATATTACACTTACAGCAAGATGGCTTTCCGATGAAAGTGTCGGAGTAAGCATAAACAAAAACAATATTTACGTGAATGTTCCGGAATCGGGTGCGGTTTTGTCGGTAGCATTATACAAGGATTATGTGCTGACAGAAACAATAACAAGAGAAGTTACGGAAAATACAACCCTGGAAATAGCTTCACTCGGCATAAACAAAGAAAATATCGATAAACTGTCGGTTGTTCTTCTCGATTCAAGTAACAATCCGATTTGTGAAGCGGTTTGGCTGATTCTGCGTATTCCTGTTTTTGATGTTGTATTTGACAAAAACGGAGGAACAAAGGATGCGGAGCCTAAGACCTTGAAGTCGAATATGGGTCTGCCTACGGCAGAGCCGCAAAAAAACGGTTATACATTTATGGGCTGGTACACAAAGAACGGAACCGGTGATGATTGGGGTACAGAGTTTACTGCCAATGCCGATGTAAGAAGCAATATCACCGTTTATGCAAAGTGGAAAAAGGTTCTCGGAGTTCTTTCTATGAGAGTTTTGTATGCTTCCGGAACGTCAAGCGGCGGAGAAAGTGCGACTAAACTTGTGGACGGCAGAAAAACGTCAACGAACGGCACGAAATGGTGCGTAAAACCGTCAAGCGGAACCTTTGCGGAGGGCAAAAGCGTTTATGCGATTATTGCGCCTGCGGAAAGTATAAAACTTACCGGCTACACCATAACCACAGCTAATGATACTGCGGAATACAGCGGAAGAAATCCGAAGTCATGGAAACTGTACGGAAGCAATGATTATACAAACAACAATAGCGGTGCTACATGGGTTGAGCTTGCCTCGGTTACCGATGATACGCTTCTTCCGGCTGAAAATTATGCTTCGGTACACTATGATGTAACAAATAACAATACCTATTATAAGTATTACAAATTTGAGGTAACTGCAATAGGAAACGATGCTGTGCTTCAGATTGCGGAACTTGAGTTTGACTATGAGGAATGTGAGCACAAATGGAATTTGCAAAGCGCAACGGGTGCAACCTGTTTAACCGATGCATATGAAATCAGAAAATGTTCTCTTTGCGATTTTGAGGAAAAAACCATAGCCGCGCCGCCTCTCGGTCATAATTCCGATAACAACGGCAATTGTTCACGTTGCGGAAAGGTTGCGGAGGTTGAAGTCGACGGTGTAAACCATTCCGATTTCAAGCAGGCGTTTAGTGCGGTTGCGAGTACGGGCGGAAGCATTAAACTTATAAAGGACGTTGAAATAGACGGTGCCGTTAACATGCCGAATGATGTAACAGTAACAATCGATTTGAACGGATACATTTTAAGAACCAAAAACAGCGATGAAGTCATAGAGATAGATAAAGGAACACTAAATCTCATCGACAGCAGACCAACAGCTGTGAATAAGCTTGATACAACAAATTATCCTTGGGTACGAGCGGAGGACAATGCTGACGGTAATAATATTAAAACCTACAGCGGCGGCATTATAACCGGCGGCAGAATAGTGGTGAAAACTGCAAGCCATGGGTTTAATATGTCGGCAGGAACAATTGCGGGATGCATAAACGGTAGTATGGGAACTGTATATCTCATGTCAAATATGGTTATGTCCGGCAATGCGGCAATAAGGGATTGCAGCTGCTACAGTGCGCGGGCGGTATATATCTCTTCGGGTTCTCTTACGATGAATGATAATGCGGCGATATATGATTGCGTAGCGCCGGGAGACTATTATAATAACGCGATTTATTGTTCAACAACCGATGGCAAAATTACCATGAACGGAAGTTCAAGCATCAAAATTTCAGGCAGATATAATGCCTACGCAATAAACAGCGACAATAGAGGAGCGCTTGAGGTAAATACAAGCGGAACCATTGAGGGCGATGTTGCGGTTGACAGCATAATCTGCGCCGATAATTGCACAAACACCACGGTATTTAAGGGAGATGTTGATGCCAACAGCATTTCTGCAGGTTTGATTTACGGAAATGTAAGCGGAACAATCAATGGGTGCAAGGTTACATACAAAATGAGCGATGAGGAAAATGCGGAAACCTACGCGATAAATGTGGTGAAATCAGGAAATAAGGCAGTAAAGCCAATAAACCCGACGGCAGATGGCAAAAACTTCATTGAGTGGAGAAAGGATGGCACGGCATACGATTTCAACAGCACGGTCACGGCGGATACCGCTTTAACCGCACATTGGATTGTGGCAGATGTAGGAACTGTGGCGGAACTTAAGAATGCTCTGGAAAATAATTTGTTCTCGATAAGGTTGGTAAGCGATATTACGCTGGATGAAACCGTTAATATTTCTTATCCGCTGACGGTGGATTTAAACGGATATCTGCTTAAGTACGAGGGAACAACGGAGGCTCCGTATATCTTTAATGTTTCTGAGGGCAAAGAACTGACAATAAAGGATACCAACACAACAAGAAGCCATAAATTCGATAAGACAAATGAAAAATGGGCACTTGCGGCAACGGATGCAACCGGTAATAATATAGAATCGGAATCCGGGGGAATTATTATCGGAAGGATAAACAACAGCGGAATTCTTAATATAAACGGTCCTATGTTTGCGGCAACCGATGGCGCAAGCGGGCTTATAAACAACAGCGGAACACTTAATATTGAAGATTGCATAATCGACGGTTGTAGCGGAACGCTCATTAACAACAGCGGCAGATTCAACATAATTGACGGATATATAAGCGGTGCCGATACGGCGATCGACAGTGTGGTAAATACCGGAACGATATCCGCAAAGGGCGGCGTGATTTCCGCGAGCGTGAACAATTCCGGAACGATATCCGCCGCAGAGGATGCCGAAGAATTTGCAGTATGTAAAAATATAAAGAATACCGGAACGATTTCATGGGGAACATATTACGGCGGAATAACCAACAGCGGCGACGGAACTATCAGCGGATGTCAGGTACACTATACTGTAGACGGAGATGAGCTTGCGCTTGGAGTGGTACCGAATGGAAGCGGAGCGATAGCTCCTGGTATAACGGCTGATTTGGATTACGCAATCATAGGCTGGTATAAAGATAGTGCACTTACAAAGGGATGGAACTTTACGAGCGATGATGTAACCGGCGATACAACCCTTTATGCCGAAGTAATCAAAAGCAAAGTATCAACCGAGACAGAACTTAATAATGCTCTTGCGGCACGAATTCAAAAAATCACGCTTGCCGCGGATATTGAACTGGATGAGAGTCTTTTAATAGAAAGATATGTTACTCTTGATTTGAACGGACATGTGCTGAGTTATGCCGCAAATGAGAGCCAATCGGATTGTGTAATATATGTGGAGAGTAATGATAATGCATTTTTAAAGATTATTGACAGCAACCCGAAAGCGGAACATAAATTTGATACGTCGAAAGATTTGTGGGTGCTTGCGGAGGATAATGCATCGGGTACAAATATCAAGACGGTATACGGCGGAGTTATAACCGGAGGCACGGGATTCCATTCTGACGAATTATACTATGGCGGCGGAATAGTTAATACGGGCTCGCTAACCATAGGGGGCGGAAACATTGTAGGCTGCAGTGCTGACATGGGCGGCGCAATATTTAATGTGGGCGAGCTGGGATTGGATGGATGCAATATACTCGGTTGTACCGCGACATATGGTGCCGGAATATATAATGCATACTACTCAGAGATGGAAGATACCACTGTTGCATACTGCACAGGAGTTAGTTACGGAAATATAGAAGAGGAAAATTATACGCCATCCAGAGGCGGCGGAATATACAACGCAGGTTATCTTGTCTTGGTAGGCTCTACGGTAGAAAACTGTACTGCGGATATCGGCGGCGGAATGAGCGACCAAGGCAGTAACCATAGTAATATTACCGAGATACTTGAAACGACGTTTAAAAATTGCGAAGCTGAGTATGGCGGCGGTATTGTAGGAATGGGGATGGTAGGAATGTTTGACAGTACCGTGGAAAAATGTAAGGCGAACGATTTTGGCGGGGGTATAGTAATCGGAGGTGAATTCCACTTAAACGGCTCTGTTAAAGATTGCGTGGCTAAAGAAGGCGCGGCAGTGTATAGCGCAGGCAAATTGAATGCATGCGGCGGAAAGATAGAAGGCGAAGTATATAATTTGCAAGAAATATATGCAGACCTTGATGCGATATCGTTAGCGGGGGACTCAGTAACGGCCTTTACCGGAAAGGTAATAAATGCGGGTAAAATTTATGACGGTATGTACTACGGCGGAATAAAAAATATAACCTTCACCGAGGGAAAAACAAGTCTTACCGGAACCATAGTGTCGCCTGCGGTAACTTATATGAACGGAAAGGCAGTATATGCTGTTTATCTGACAAGTACCGAAGAAAATGCCGCTCTGCCGATTACACCTGTAAAAGCAAATTCCACATTTGACGGATGGTACAACGGCGAGAACGTTTACGGCTTTGATACTCCGATAACGGAAAATGTAACATTAACCGCTAAATGGAGCGGAGAAGGTGTAAATGCAAGCCCTGAGATTGAGATGACTTCAACGGTTATTTCCGTTGTGAGCGGCGGTGAAAATGCAACCCTTTATGTGGGAGCATATAAGCAAACAAAACTTGTAGGCATGACGTCAAAGACAATAACCGATGATTCGGATGTTGCGATTGCAAGCATGGGCATAGACATTTCAAAAGCGGATACGCTTAAGGCTTTCCTTTGGAATAACGATATGTCGCCACTTTGCGCCTTTGCGACGGCGTCGATAGACACAACGCAATCGGAAGAAAGCTTGACAGCGGAGAGCGGAACGTTTTATGAATTAACCGAGAAACGTGAATTTCTGCAGCAAGCGGCGAAATCCCAAAATCACAGCTCAGCCGAGACGGTGGTAAGTGAGCTTAGCAAGAATGATTTTGCGGAACTGTTTGATTTAGGCAAAAAAGCGAACTTAAATATGTTTTTTGCAGATGACAATATGAGCCGATTTATAAAGATATCGGAATGATATCAATGTAATCAATATCGGTAAAGCGAAAGACCGAACCACTTTGCGTGTAAAACACAGGGTGGTTCGTTTTTTGTTGTTTTGGTGCCGAATTGTTGTATTTAAGAAAAAAGTCGAACGCTTGTCAAAAAACTACAGCGGTTTTTGACAGAATATTTGCGGCTAATCTGTTATAATACAAGCATAAGCTGCGGAGGGGTGATAAGATATGACCGTATATGCGGACATTTTGTTTTTTATGAATTTCGCCTTTGACCTTGAAATATTATTTATACTGCTTAGGCTGTATTCAAAAAAAATCCGAATTCTGCGGCTTTTGTTATCCGCTTGCATGGGAGGAGTGCTTGGTGTATTTGCTTTTACCCCTTATTTCGGAATACTCTTGGCTCCTCCCGCGAGGTTTTTTATGCCGGCATTGCCGGTTGCGGTGGTTTTCGTGCCGTGCGAAAAAAAGAAATTTGCGGGGGCGTGGTGTACTTTTCTCGTTATTTCCTTTATATACAACGGATTGATAGAATTTTTTGAAATAAAAGCTGTATTGGGGCTTTTTTCGCTTATTCCCATATGCGTATTACTTGATATACTGCGCAGGAAAGTTGTGAGCAAAAGAAGTACCGCCGTGCTTGTATATAAGGGTAAAAGGGTAACGGCTGATGGGCTTTTTGACAGCGGTAATATGCTGATATCAAACGGCGCGCCGGTAATTCTTGCGGGGGACTGTGTGTTTGAAAAACTTTTCGGGAAAGGGTTTTCAGTTGAGGCGATTTCAGAATGGGCGGAGGTGTCGGATATTCGTGTTATTCCGTATTCAGCGGTAGGAAATCACGGGATGCTTTACGGAATAAAATTGGATACTTGCATTATCGGCAAAAAAAACTACGATAATGCGGTTTTGGGATATTATGGGAAAGAAATTCACGAGGAACTTATTTTGAACGGAATTATGACATAGAAAGGATTTTTTGTTATGCTTACTCTGATTGACGAACTTAAAGAGAAAATTGCGGATTTATACTGTGGAGTAAATGAAATACTTTACATCGGTGGACAGGACGTATTACCGCCGCCGCTTTCTCGAAGTGAGGAAGAGGAGCTGATAGAAAATATCGATACTGATAAAAACGTGCGAACTGCTTTGATTGAGCACAATCTCCGTCTTGTTGTGTATATTGCACGCAAATTCGAAAATACTGGAATAAATGTTGAAGATTTAATATCCATAGGAACCATAGGATTGATAAAGGCGATAAATACTTTTAAACGTGACAAAAATATTAAGCTGGCGACCTACGCGTCACGGTGCATCGAAAATGAGATATTGATGTATCTGAGAAAAAACCAAAATTTGAAAACGGAAATTTCTATTGATGAGCCTTTGAATGTGGATTGGGACGGAAATGAGCTTTTGCTTTCGGATATTTTGGGGACGGATAATGATGTGACATATCAAAGTATTGAAAAAGAGGTGGACGTAAAGTTGCTTTCTCTTGCTATGGAAAAACTGACAGAACGCGAGCAGACTATAATGAAAATGAGATTTGGGCTCTCGGGAAATAAGGAAAAAACCCAGAAAGAGGTTGCGGATATGATGGGGATTTCGCAATCCTACATATCTCGTCTTGAAAAAAGAATAATAAAAAGGCTGAAAAAGGAAATATTAAGAATGAATTAACATGGAAAGGATTTGATGTTTTGGATAAAGAAGAATATAAAAAAATTGTAGATAAAAAAACTCCGCAATCAAAGCTTTTTACAAATTGCATAAAGGCATTCGTTTCGGGTGGGGCGATTTGCACATTCGGTCAGCTTTTATTTGCGCTTTACGAACCGATTGGGCTTGGAGAGGAACTGACGGGCGGGGCGGTTTCGGTAACACTGATTTTTCTCGGGGCACTGCTTACCGGGCTTAATATCTATCCAAAGATTGCAAAACATGCGGGAGCGGGAACTATAGTTCCGATAACAGGTTTTGCAAATTCCGTAGCATCTCCCGCGATAGAGGCAAAAACGGAGGGGTTGGTAATGGGTGTCGGAGCGAAACTTTTTACCATAGCCGGACCGGTAATAGTATACGGTGTTGTAAGTGCATTTGCGGCGGGAATATGGTACTATTTAACCTCGCTCATGTGAGAAAAATAGACAAGCGGCTCAACGAAGCCGTTAAGGGATGGGCAGGTAATATCGCCGGCAATCGGCTTTCTGTTTATGCATATGACGTTTGCGTAAACGGTGCCGTCGAAGTCTGAAGGAGTATTGAGTATTTCATATGTAAAGCGTACCGCAGGCTTTCCTTTGTGACCAGAAAGGTCAAGCCCGCTCTGGATTTGAATGAAATTGTATGCATTGTACATTTCATCGAATTCTTTCGGAAGCCTCAGTTCTTCAATTAAATACGGATGACGTGACACCTCAATGCCGAATGAGGCGAGAAAACGCCGATTGACAAAATTTTCGTCGCGGCAAAACAGCAGAAAAGTTGCGGTGATTACGGATATCAGCGAAAGCGTTATAAAATACAGCTTATGCATGGTAATTCCTCCTATTCTTTAACAGATTAGGTTATATAATATGCATAAGTCGGGTATAATAATGATATAAATTTTGATTTTGTGAAAGGAAAAGAAAAAATGAAAATGATAGACAATATTGCATTAACACTGATAATTATAGGCGCGATTAATTGGGGAAGTGTGGGAATATTTAAATTTGATATAGTTGCCGCGCTTTTCGGAGGTCAGGATGCGGTGATATCGCGGATTATCTTCACGCTGGTAGGGTTGGCGGGCTTGTGGGCAATAGGATTGCTTTTTAAGGACAAAGAAAAGATTGAATAAAAAAATGCTTGATTTTTTTCGGAAATTGTGATACAATACTTGCATAGTGAGTAACCGAAAAGGTGTAAGTCCAACTGCGGACTTACACCTTTTTTGTGTTTTACGGGAGGTAAAAATGAAAGAATTTAAGCAAAACAAAATGGCGGTAACGCCGCTTAAACAACTTTTTTGGAAAATGGGTCTGCCGATGATTATATCAATGGTTTTACAGGCGCTGTATAATGTGGTGGACAGCGTATTTGTTGCAAATATGGATAAAGTCGGCGCACTTGCGAATGAAGCACTTACCATTGCATTCCCGGTTCAGATTATGATAATAGCAATCGGCGTGGGAACGGGTGTGGGCTTGAATGCTCTGTTGTCCAAAAGTCTCGGAGAAAAGAACCGAGAAAAGGTGAATACGGTGGCAGGAAACGGTATATTTGCGGCTTTTGCGATATATGCGGTTTTTCTGCTATTCGGGGTTTTCTGTTCCGAAAAATTCATAAGACTTTTTACAAATGACGAAGAGGTTTTAAAAATGGGTGTATCTTATTTGAAAATATGTACCTGTTTCTCTTTCGGGTCGATAGGCTACACTATATATGAACGGTTTCTCCAGGCAACGGGCAAAACGGGATATTCAACTGTTTCGCAGATTTTGGGGGCTGTTACAAATATTGCCCTGGACTATGTGTTTATCTTTCCACTTAATATGGGAGTTGCGGGAGCGGCATGGGCAACGGTTATAGGACAGTTTGTATCGTTGTTTGTCGCAATGGCTTTTCATTATTTGGCGAATAAGGAAATCGGAGGTGATATGAAGTATATAAGACCGAACATATCCGTTATAAAGGGTATATACAGAATAGGTACCTCGGCGGCGGTTATGCAGGCATTGCTTTCGGTTATGATGAGCGGAATGAATGCGATTTTGGGTGCTGCAGACGTCGATTCGGTAATTTTGGTCGGAACTTTCGGAATTTATTATAAAATTCAGCAAATTGCGCTTTTCTCCTCTTTCGGACTTTCAAATACCATTATTACAATACTTTCGTTTAACTACGGAATGAACGATAAAAAACGTGCCGAGCAATGCATAAAATACGGTATAGCGGACACATTGATTACAACGTTTGTCATTACAATATTATTTGGAATTGCGGCAAGACCGCTTTCAATGCTGTTTGCGTTATCAGGCGGTGCCTCGGCGGCACTTGCGGAGGTTTGCGCAAGAGCGGTAAGAACGGCAAGTGTCGGATTTGTGTTTATGGGTTTTTCCGTTGCTGTACAGGGAGTTTTGCAAGCACTTGAATATGCCGTATATCCGCTGTTGCTTGCACTTTTGCGTTTGGTTGTATTTGTGTTCCCGATTGCGTACATCTTCACGCTTTCGGGGAATGTACTTGAAAGCGTTTGGTGGACATTTCCGATTGCCGAGGTTTTGACATCGATATTTGCATATGCGTTTTTGAAAAAGGCAAAAAGGAAAAAAATCGTCGTTATGCCGGATACTGCAAATTAAGCCAAAGAGCGGAATTAAAAACAACATATAAAAAATGAGCCGACCTTAAATGTTAGATTTTCATTTTAACATTTAAGGTCGGCTCCAAGGTATTCCAGTAAAACGGCAATGTTGCCATGTTAAACAGTTCGACAAAGCGCTCTTTGTATTGCTTGTTTTTCTCCTCGGTCTCCAACTGATCCAACATAAAAATATTGGCGCCGAACCGAAATTCGTGATTCTTTTGTTTTACGCGAACAGTGACATTCCTTAAAGGCTCACCTGTTCATCCGTAAGTGTTATTTTGGCGATGCCCTTTCGATTTTTTTCAATACCTGATGCGATTTTTGAGTTAAGTTCACTATCGTGTTGATAAAAAAGGTCCAAAATTTTTCGTATTTCATTCATTTTAAAATACCTCCGTTTGCATATTTATACAGTTATGATGATAAAAAAAGTATAAAAAGGCAATCCGTAATTCGATAATATGGGTTGATTTTTCGATACTTTTTTGCCATAATAGTCCTAAATAATCGGAGGAAATGTTATGTTTTTCGAAAATGAAATTCTTTCACTGAATATACTGGATGTTATTATGCTCGACCAAAAAAATATAAACTTTTTAACAAAGGGCGCAACTTCAGTGCGCTATCTTTCAGATTGCGTGCGGATGTGTGCTTGGTGGTGGGAACAAAAGAATTTCCTCTGTTTGACGGATGTGTTGCATATGTACCGGAAAGATTGGATTACAGGCGAATCGCACGCGGAGACAAATTAATTGTAATACATTTTGATTCTGTAAATTATCATACAAATGCGGTAGAATATTTTTCTCCGCAAAATGCCGAAGTGCTGAAAGAATTGTTCGTGCGAATTTTGAATTGCTGGAACAAAAAAGAAAAGGGATACAAATATCAGGCAACCGCTATACTGTATGAGATATTGGGCGAATGTCACACGCAAAATTTCGTATTGCCGAAGAAAAATCCCAAAATAGAAAAGTCCATCGCCTATATAACGGAGCATTACAGAGATAAGGATATTTCTATGGCTGAAATTGCAAATCGCTCTTTTGTCAGTGAAGTGTATTTTAGGAAACTTTTTAAAAAAGAATTCGGAATTTCACCATCGAAATATGCATATAATTATCCTCAAATTCCCACAGAAGAGCGTGATTAAAAGACGATACTGCAAATTAAGCCGAAGAATTTGCCGTAAATACCTCACGCATATCCAAAAATCCGAGAAAATTTTTGCATGTATCGCCGTCTACGGTGAAGCGGACATTGGTAATTCCGTTTATTGAAGTGAGGGAATTGACTATTTGATATATTGCAAGGTATTCCGCTTCGCGCGTTTTCGGAACTGCCTCGCGAAGCTGACCTGACAGATTAACATATGCCGTATCGCCCGACACGGTTACTGTGATACAATCCCTTTTTTTGGGGAAAAGCCTGAGTATATCTCGGTTATAATCCTTGCCGTCGATTATAGCGTTTATCATTTCATCGGCGGCTTTTTTTGTGTCATCCGGCAGAACAAGAGGCATTGGAACAAGACGTCTTAAAACTCGGTCGGTATAATAAATTTCCGATACGGGAGCTGTGTGCTCCTTTTTTGATTGATAGGATAATCCGAAAATGACCAAAAAACACAAACAGCAAAAAAATAACATTCTTTTCATAAGTGTCTCCCTTAAAACATAAATACAGAATATTTGCGAAAAAAAGCGCTCATAAAATTATATGAACGCTTTTTGAAAAATATGACTTATTATTTTGTATCCGATTCCAATGCGGCTTCAAGCGCGCGGGCGAGCTGGTCAGGACAGCTTGTGCCTCTGCCGTTACAGTTGACGCCTTTTAGACGAGCGATAACTTCTTTTGCTTCCATCCCCTCGGCAAGCTTGGCAATTCCTTGCGTATTACCGTTACAGCCGCGGGTGAAACATACATTTTTCACAATTCCGTTATCTATTTCAAAATCAATCTGCGCTGAGCACACACCGTGCGGAGTGTATGAAAATTTTCCCATTATATCAATCCTTATAAAATATTACTTAATTGCAATGCCGATAGAAAGGTTGGTGTCGTGTACCGAATACACGGTGCCGTATGTGGCGGAGGACATATTCAGGTTAATGTACGGTCTGATTACGCGCATTGCTTCAAAATGACCGGTAACATTTATTCCCTCAGCTCCGTAGGTAAGTGCACCGTTTTCGTCGGTAACCGGTGTCGCGCATCCGCGGACAACAAATCTCTTGTTAGCGGTCACGTTATTTACGGTTATGCCGTTTGCGGAAACACTGTCTCCGATATAAATATCGTCATTTGTCGTAACGTTTTCCAAAACCACGCCGTCGCATCTTATCATGGTGTTTCCGTCGAGGAGAGCGGAATATGTTCCGGGAGTGTCGATATAGTTTTTAATGAGGTTGTCCATAACTTGTGCGAATTGTGCTCTTGTTATGTATGCGGTTGGAGTGATTTTTCCGTTCACGCCGTTCCAGCCGCCGTTTGCAACGACGCCGGCAATAAATACCTTTGCCCAATCTGCAATATCGTTTTTGTCACTGAAAGAATCCAGCGAACTTATGTCGTAAAGACGGCTTCCCGATACCAATGAACCCGACGGAACGGGATTTGGCATAGATGTAGGTCTTGTGTAAGGCGGAACTAGGTCGAAAACTTGTGAAAGAACCGTGAAACATTCCTGGAAAGTAATGTTGTTGTTCGGATTCATGTTATTTCCGTCTCCGGCGAAAGCGCCCATTTCATATGCTTTTGCAATGGCGGAATAAAACCAATCATCGGATTTAACGTCAACAAAACGTGAAATATCGCCCTCTTTATCCACCTTGCATGCTCTTGTGATGATTGCCGCCATCTCCGAACGACGTATGTTTGCGTCGGGACGTACCGTGTTGTCCTCATAACCGGACAGTATACCGTTGGAAACGGCATTTTCGATAGCGGTGCTTGCCGCGGCATCTGTCGGCATATCTGTGAAGCTTGCGGCGCTTGCCATGCCTGATGAAGCGAGCGCAATAGAAAGCAAAACCGCTGAAATTTTTATTTTATTCATATTATATATCTCCTTTCGGTAACAAACTTAAAGTCATTATATCATATATTAAAATTAAAGTCCAGTAAATTTGAATATTTTGTTGATATATTGTTGACAATTGACAGTCATTTTTGTATAATATAATTATTGAAACTTTTGGTTTTGTTTTGTTTTATTTTGTATCATATGAAACGGAGAGATAAAAATGAGTAAGGTTTATAAGTTTTTGGCATTTGACTTTGGCGCTTCAAGCGGAAGAGCAATGCTTGCCACATTTGACGGAGAAAAGATAACGCTTGAGGAAAAGCATCGCTTTTCAAATGACCCGGTTGTTGTGAACGGTGGAATGTACTGGGATGTTCTGCGCCTTTTCCATGAAATCAAGCAGGGAATTTTAAAGTGCGCAAATTCCGGAGACCGCGATATCGATTGTATCGGAATTGACACATGGGGCGTGGATTACGGTCTTTTGGATAAAAACGGAAAGCTGTTGGGAAATCCTTATCATTACAGAGATACCCGCACCGAGGGAATGTATGATGAGGCTTTCAAGTTGGTTCCGAAAGAAAAAATATTTGAAGAAACGGGAATTGCATTCAACTGGTTCAACACGCTGTATCAGCTTTTGGCGGCAAGACTTTCGGGCGATGTAACTTTGGAACAGGCGGAAAAACTTCTGTTTATTCCGGATTTGTTTAACTATTTCTTAACCGGTGAGATGAAGTGTGAATACACAATTGCATCCACATCTCAGATGTTCGATTCTAAAAAGTATGAATGGGCTGAGGATATGCTGAAAAAAATGAATATACCGACAAACATCTTTGCGGATATGGTATATCCGGGTGAGAAGGTTGGAGTGTTAAAGGCTGAGCTTGCTGAGGAACTCGGTGTGGACAGAATTCCTGTTGTGGCTGTAGCATCGCATGATACGGGTTCCGCAGTTGCTTCGGTTCCGGTGTGCGATGATGAGGACTTTGTATATATTTCAAGTGGAACATGGTCTCTTATGGGTGTTGAGCTGGATAAACCCATGGTTACAAGAGAGGCTATGGAACACAATTTCACAAACGAGGGCGGTGTAAACAAAACGATAAGATTTTTGAAAAATATTATGGGCTTGTGGCTCATTCAGGAATCTCGCCGTCAGTGGGACCGTGAGGGAACTCTTTTGTCCTTTGACGAGCTTGAAAAGCAGGCGCGGGAGGCAACTCCATTTGCAAGCTTAATCGACCCGGATTATCACAAATTCCAAACTCCGGGCAATATGCCGAAGAGAATTCGTGAGTTCTGCGAAATGACAGGGCAAAAAGTTCCGGAAACTAAGGGCGAAATTGTGCGCTGTATTGCGGAAAGTTTGGCTTTTAAGTACCGTCAGGTCGTTGAGGGTATGGAGGATGTAACCGGCAAAAAATACAGTGTAATCAATATCGTGGGCGGTGGAATTAAGGATAAAATGATTTGCCAGTTCACAGCAAACGCCACAAAGAGAACCGTTTCCGCGGGACCTGTTGAGGCTACCAGCATAGGAAACGTAATTGTTCAGGGAATGGCAATGGGCGCTGTAAAAAGTCTTGAAGAGGGCAGAAAAATTGTCAAAAATTCTTTCCCGATAGATACCTATACACCTCAGGATTCTGCGGCTTGGGATGAAGCATATGAGCAGTGGAAGAAAATTTGCGAAATGAAATAAGAATATCACAGGAAATAATCTCATAGTATCTACTATGGGATTATTTTTATAGGAGGATATTCGTTATGCAAGTGAACAAGCGTGAACTGAAAATAGGAAAAGCTGTATTTGAAGGGGACATAAAAAGTGAGGCTGAGGGGAGTATTATTGTGCCGGATGTTAAACCGGATATACTGAAGATTTTGCAGGCGGATGCTGAAGCATTTTTGACGGAAAAGCAAGCGGATGAGGGAAAAATCATTATTAAGGGAAAAGTTAAGGTGGATATATTATATGTCCCTGAAAATGGAGACAACTCACTGCAATGTATTAACGGCTGTTTTGAATTCTGCGAAACATTAAAGAAGTCGGAATTTGAAAACGGAATGTCAATTTGCGCATGCTGTGATACGGAGGAGGTAAAATACAAGGTCATAAATTCGCGGAAAGTGGGGATTTCGGCGAAAATCTCAATCGGAGTGCAGACTTTCGGAGAACATAACATTTCCTTTGTTGAAGAAATTGAGAACGAAAATGCCGAAGTACGATATAAAAATATGAATGTGACAGGAATAGGAGTTTGCGGTGAGTTCGGATTTTCAGCTGAGGAAACGGTGGGTTTGCCAAAAGAAAAGGGACAGGTAAATGAAATTTTAAAAAGCAGTGTCACCGTGGGTGAAAAAGAATATAAAGCGCTCCGGGATAAACTGGTATTGAAAGGAAGAGCAAATGCGTCGATTTTATATTCGGATGACAATAACGAGTGTCGGTATTTTGAGTTGGAATTGCCCTTTACCGAGGTTTTCGATTTGCCGGGGCTTTTGGAGGATTCGGAATGTGAAATCATTTTGAGAACGGGTGAGAACAGCGCAAAAAAAGCCGATGACGGCAATACCGTGACAGTTTCCTCCGATTTTTCGGTATATGTTAAAAGCGAAAAGAATGAGGAAATTCGATTTGTAAGCGATTGCTATTTTACCGATTCCATATGCGATATCCTATCGGAAAACTTGAATATCGAAGAGGTTGCTTCAAGACCCGTGTTTAAAACGGTGATTAAAGAGCTGATACAAAAGGAGGAGAACGCGCCGGAAATTATGAGCGTTTACGCGGCAGATGCCAAGCCGTATATTACATCATACCAAATTCAAAATAACAGAATTGCGGTGTCCGGCAAAATGGTGATATATGTTCTGTATATGACGGAAAATCCCGAAGTGCCGGTATGCGGTATCAATGAGGAACTTCCGTTTGCATATATGCTTGATTGTGACAATATATCGGGAGGGGATGAAGTTCTTTTGAGTGCGGAGTGTGAGCATACAGGCTATGCGATAAGCTCCTCAAACGCTGTTGAAGTAAGGTGCGGTTTAGAAATTTCGGGGAGAGTGGTCAGAAAATCAGACAGCCTTGTCATAACCGACGTGCAAACTTACCCACCTGAGAAAACAGACAGCGGGATCGTTATATATTTCGTTCAAAAAGGGGAAGAAATATGGGATATTGCGAAGCGTTACCGCGTAAGCTGTAAAAGTATATTGTCATCAAACGGACTTGATGAGGGCAGTAAACCGACAGCGGGCGAAAAACTTATCATACCGATGATGAATGTATAAATGAAAATGAGCCGGCAGAGGATTCGAGATGTAAAATCAAGGAATCGTCAAGCTGGCTTATTTTTGCGTTTTACCGCCCTTTTTTGTTAAAACGGCTTGCAATTTCCATACAATTATAGTATAATATTTATATTGTAAGGTTAGGATGGTATGTTATGCTCTTTAAAAATATTGCTTATGATGTGCGTGCGGTGCTGGAGCGTGACCCGGCGGCGCGCTCGGGAATCGAAGTTTTGTTGCTTTATCCCGGAATACAGGCTGTTTTGTGGCACAAGGTTGCGCACTTTTTTTACAAACATCATATGAAGCTTTTGGCGCGGTGGATTTCACAGTGTACGCGCTTTTGGACAGGAATCGAAATTCATCCCGGTGCAACTGTAGGACGGGGGCTTTTTATTGACCATGGAATGGGTGTGGTTATAGGTGAAACCGCGGTTATCGGCGATGATTGTACGATTTATCAGGGTGTCACCCTGGGCGGTACGGGAAAGGAAAAAGGAAAAAGACATCCCACATTGGGAAACAATGTTATGGTCGGAAGCGGCGCAAAGGTTCTGGGACCTTTTACCGTTGGTGACAATTCAAAAATTGCGGCGGGAGCGGTGGTGCTTTCCGAAGTTCCGCCGAATTCAACTTGCGTGGGTGTTCCGGCACGTATTGTTAAGCGCGAGGGTGTGAGATGCAAGGCGGACCTTGACCAAATCACCATTCCGGACCCGGTGTCGTCACAGCTGTGCACTCTTTCGGTAAGCATTACTGCGCTTGAAAAGAAAATAAAAGAGCTTGAAAATTTAAAATCGGAAGGAAATAAACATGAAGATTTATAACACTATGACAAGGGAAAAACAGGAATTTGTACCGATAACGCCGGGGGAAGTGAAAATGTATTCTTGCGGACCTACGGTTTACGACTATTTCCATATAGGAAATGCGCGACCTTTTATAATTTTTGATACAATGCGCAGATATCTTGAATATATAGGATATAAGGTTACCTTTGTTCAGAATTTCACCGATATCGATGATAAAATGATTAATCGTGCCAATAACGAGGGTATAACGGTTAAGGAGCTGGGAGAAAGGTTTATTGCCGAGTATTTTAAGGATGCAGAAGCTTTGGGAATAAGAAAAGCGGATATTCATCCGAAAGCGACCGAAAATATAGATGCGATTATAGATGTTGTAAAAACTCTTGAGGATAAGAGCTATGCGTATAATGTAAACGGAAACGTTTATTTCAGAACCAAAAAGTTCAAAGAATACGGAAAGCTTTCACATCAGCCGCTTGAAGAACTTGAGGCGGGGGCGAGAATTGATGTGATCGACGATAAAGAGGATGCGATGGATTTTGCCCTTTGGAAAGCTCAGAAGCCGGGAGAACCCGCGTGGGAGAGCCCGTGGGGGATGGGCAGACCGGGATGGCACATCGAATGTTCCGCTATGGTTAATAAGTTTTTGGGCGCAAGTATAGACATTCATTCGGGCGGAAAAGATTTGATTTTCCCGCATCACGAAAATGAAATCGCGCAATCGGAATGTGCAAACGGCTGCAGCTTTGCAAATTATTGGATGCACAATGGATATATAAATATCAATAACCAAAAGATGAGTAAATCACTGGGGAATTTCTTTACAATCCGCGATATAACCGAAAAGTATAAGCCGGAGGTTGTGAGATTCTTCATGCTGTCCGCGCATTACAGAAGTCCGGTCAACTTCAGCGATGAGCTGATGCGTCAAGCGCAATCTGCCATGGAACGCGTGTATACTTGTATCGAAAATCTGAAGTTCTTGCTCAATGCATCATCAGACAGAGAGCTGAATGAGCGTGAAACCAAGCTGAAAGACGCACTTTCGGCAGCAAAACAACGCTTCTGCGATGCCATGGATGATGATTTGAATACAGCGGATGCAATTTCCGCCGCGTTCGATATTGTTTCCGCGGCGAACAAGTGCTTGTCGGATGACGGGGACAATGCAAAGAGCATTATAGAAGATACTTTGAAGCAAATTCATGAAATAGGCGATGTTTTGGGTCTTTTCGAGGAAAAAGAGGAGGTTTTGGCGGATGCCGAAATCGAGGCTCTTATCGAAAAACGAAATGATGCGCGCAAGAACAAGGATTGGGCGGAAGCGGACAGAATACGTGATGAGCTGAAAGAAAGAAATATTGTTTTAAAGGATACACCTATGGGTGTAAAATGGTCATACGCGGAATGATGAAAGTTGATAACCCCTCAATATATCCGGCATTGGTGCTTGCATATATCGGAGATGCTGTTTATGAGGTATTCACTCGTGAAAAGCTTCTTGAAATGCACAGTGACATGCCGGCACACAAGTTGCATGTTGAAAATATTAAATATGTAAAGGCTCATGCCCAGAGCAACAGCATGGCGGCAGTCGAGCCGATTCTTACCGAAAAGGAATTGGCGGTGTATAAGCGCGGCAGAAACGCAAAGTCGGCGACGGTTCCCAAAAATGCAAACCTTGCCGATTACAGGCGTGCGACGGGCTTTGAAACTCTGATAGGTTATCTGCATCTTTCGGGAAATGCGGACAGACTTAATGAAATTATGGAAATTGCATTTGACAATGCGAAAATAAATACAGAACACATTCAGGAGGAGAAAAATGGAAAAGAAAAGAAAAACTGAGCTTGCAATTCTTGCAAACAAGGTCAGAAAAAATGCCTTGACGGCGGTTTACAGTGCACAATCGGGACATCCGGGCGGCTCCTTGTCGGTTGCTGATGTGCTTACATATCTGTACTGTGAGGTTATGAATGTTGACCATAAAAATCCGAAAATGGCGGATCGTGACAGACTTGTGCTCTCAAAGGGACATGTTTGCCCGGCGCTCTATTCCGTACTGGCATATAAGGGCTTTTTTGCAGAGGATGACTTAAAAACTTTCAGAAAAAGCGACAGTTTTTTACAGGGGCATCCGGATATGAATAAGGTTCCGGGTATCGATATGTCAACAGGCTCTTTGGGACAAGGCATATCTGCGGCAGGCGGAATGGCTTTGGCGGCTAAAATTGACAATAAAAACTACAATGTATATACAATCCTGGGTGACGGTGAACTTGAAGAGGGGCAGGTTTGGGAGCAGGCTATGTTTGCCGCTCACTATAAGTTGGATAATTTGATAGCGTTTGTTGATAACAACGGCTTGCAGATAGATGGAAATATCAGCGATGTAATGAACCCGAATCCAATAGATAAAAAGTTTGAAAGCTTCGGATGGAAAGTTATTGCGGCGAATGCACATGATTTCGACTCACTTGAAGCAGCTGTGAATGAAGCAAAGAGTGTTAAGGGACAGCCGACGGTAATTATTATGAAATCCGTAAAAGGAAAGGGTGTTTCCTTCATGGAAAACAATCCGGGCTGGCACGGTGCGGCACCGAATGAGGAGCAGTACAAGCAGGCTATGGGCGAATTGGACAGTAAAATTGCAGAACTGGAGGCGAGTTTATAATGGCAAAGAAGGCTACAAGAGAATCTTACGGCGCGGCGCTGGTGGAATACGGCAAGGATGAAAGAGTGGTTGTGCTTGATGCAGACCTTTCAAAATCAACCAAAACGGAAATGTTCAAAAAAGAATACCCCGACAGATTTTTTAATGCAGGGATAGCGGAAGCAAATATGATGTGCGTTGCGGCAGGTCTTGCGGCAAGCGGAAAGATTGCGTTTGCATCGACTTTTGCGATGTTTGCGGTCGGAAGAGCATTTGAACAGGTAAGAAATTCAATCGGATATACAAACTTAAATGTGAAAATAGGTGCTACTCATGCGGGTATTTCGGTAGGTGAGGACGGAGCTTCACACCAGTGTCTGGAAGATATTGCTCTTATGCGTACAATTCCGAATATGGTTATTATAAACCCGGCGGATGATATTGAGGCACGCCTTGCGGTAAAGGCGGCAATCGAGCATGAGGGACCTGTATATATGCGATTCGGACGTCTTGCCGTTGAGGATGTAAATCCCGAAGATTACAAGTTTGAAATCGGCATGGGCGTTGAGATTGCAAGTGGTAAGGATGTTACAATTGTTGCAACGGGACTTATGGTGGGCATGGCTCTTGAAGCGAGAAAGATGCTTGAAGCGGACGGTGTTTCGGCACGCGTAATAAACATTCATACAATAAAGCCTATTGACCGTGACATAATAATCAAAGCGTCAAAGGAAACGGGAGCTATTGTTACGGCGGAAGAACATTCCGTTTACGGCGGATTGGGAAGCAGTGTTGCCGAAGTGGTTGCGGACGCGGCTCCGTGCCCGGTAAAAATTGTCGGAACGGACAAGTTTGGTCGCTCGGGAAAACCGTCGGAGCTTTTTGAACTTTACGGTTTAACACCTGAAAATATTGCCAATAAGGCAAAGGAAGCAATTGCGGCAAAATAATAAAAGCATAAAAAATATGCTTTGTGAACGGTTTTGATAAACACTTTTAAAACCGCATAAATAAAAAATGGTAGCGGCAGTGAAATCGTCACGCGTTGCTGAATCAAAAGAGATAAAGGATAATAAAAATATATAGGTGCAATCCCGTTTTCGGTGCTGCTGTTGCACTATTATCTTTTGTCTCTTATTTAGTATTCGGCGTATTGAGATTTGTTGAAAGGCTAAGAAAAAACGGTGTATTATAACATCAAACGAAAACAAAGGAGGAAATACTATGAAAAGATTGTTATCGGCAGTTTTAAGTGCGGCAATGCTGTGCGCAGCACCGGCTGTGACGGCAAAATCCGGTGATATTGCGGGATTTATATATTCTACCGACATAAAGGCATGCATAAACGGTGTTTGGGTTGATTCATACAATATCGGCGGGCGAACCGTTGTTATTGTCGAAGATATTACAAATCAGTATAAGTATTCCAATGCCTTGCGAACTCTTGAAATAGATGATTTTGCTCCCGAAAGACTTAATGTGGGCACAACTTCTTACGATAAAAAGCCGGGTGAAGCGGTTGGCAGAATATATGAAACGAATATAAAAACATATTTCAGAGGCAAGGAACTTAACGCATATTCTCTGAACGGGAAAATGGCAGTTGTTATTGAGGAACTCGGCGATGACGGAGGGTTTTCCGATATAGGCGGAAAATATATTTGGAATCCTAAAAACAGAACGATTACGCTTGAGTCAATGTACCGATATCCTTACAGTATGCGGAGCATGATGGAGGAAAAGCACTACAATATTGTTTTGACCGAGGCATACGGAAAACTGGAGGCAATGCCAAAAGAGGCGCCGTTGGACGGCGGATATATTCTGTGCGAGAAAGAAATTTCGAAAAATGCGATTGTTCCGGTAGTGTATAACGGCGAAACCATAGGATACAGGTGCAGTTTTGCGCAGAATAAATTTGAACTTGGTGATAACGGTGAATATTACCTGAAAGAAATTCAGACACCGGTTGATTATTTTTATACAGATAAGGTCAGTGATATGATTTTTCAAGCGGGCGAGGTGCGGATTACCGCTGAGGATTGGCTCAGGTATTTTGAACTTCACACTTCAAGCACGGTTAAAGACAGCTTTGAAACCGACGAATATATTTTCCTGTATATGCATTCAAACTATATTATGAAAGGCGCGGACAGGCTGATAAAGCTTAATAAGGCTGACGGAACAAAAACGGAATATCAAGATTTAATCGGTACGGATATCTATAAAAATTTTGAAAATGTGACGATTGACGAGGAAAAAGAAAAAGTTTATGTAACATACGGCGGAGAGTACGTAATTGATTTAAAGAGCGGAGAGCTTACGGATTACATAAACCTTGATACGGCTATCGGCGGTGGGGATGCGCCTACCGAGATTGTAATTTCGGATATGGCTTTTGCGGACGAGTTAAATGCGCAGATGCCGTCGGATGAAAACTATATGTTTTCACCTCTGTCGATAAAAACGGCGCTGGCGCTGGTGGCAAACGGCGCGGATGGCGAAACCGAATCGGAAATATTAAGCGCTGTGGAGATTAAAAATATCGACGATTTTAACGCGCTTTCAAAAGATTTTACGGAGAAGTATTCGCAGACGGATATTTTGAGCTTAAGCATGGCGAATTCTGTTTGGATAAACAAGGACAAAACCACACAGAAATTCAGCGGCGAATTTGAACAAATTGCTTCCGAATATTACGGCGCAACCGCAAAATCCGTAAGCGGCAAAAATGCCGCTCACGAAATAAATTCATGGGTGAGCGATAAAACCGACGGAAGAATTCCGCAAGTTCTGCATAGCGGCGATGATTTTTGGGCAATGCTCGTAAATGCGATTTATTTTAAGGGCGCATGGCAGGACGAATTCAATGAGGACGCAACAAAGGCGGATAAATTCATAAGTGCCGACGGAGCAAGTTCTCAAATCGATTTCATGAATAAAACGGAATGGATTAATTATACCCAAACAAAATCAGCGGAAATAATCGAGCTTCCCTACAAAAACAGAGCGGACAAATTCGATGAAAAGGGCGAGTATTTGGGAAGTGATGTTTTTGACGATATCGACGTAAGCATGTATGTAATTGCGGCGGAGAATGACATAAATCCCGCGGCGGAACTTGAGGCGGCAATCGAAGGAGGAAGCTTTGAGAGAAGATACATAAAACTGTCCCTGCCGAAATTTAAAATAGAGTACGAGGCAAGTTTGAACGAAATGCTGATGAATATGGGAATTGTGTCCGCTTTTTCCGAAAACGGAGCGCAGTTCGAAAAAATGTTCGACAACGGCAATATGGCATTTACCGGTGTTCGTCACAAAACCTTTATTACGGTTGATGAAAAGGGAACGGAAGCGGCGGCGGTAACGGCTATCGGTATGGCAGGTTCCGCACTTCCGCCGGAGCCGTATGAGATTAAATTCAATAAGCCGTTTTATTTTGTAATCCGCGATAATGCGGGCGAGGAAATTTTGTTTATGGGTCGCTACGCATATGCCGGATAGCGTAACAGGGAGCGCGTACCGAAAGATATGCGCTCCTTGCTTGTATATTGTGCAAAAAAACAGAAAGATTGTGCAAATACTTTTTGCAAAGAAGAAAGTATGATGAGATTGAACAACACATATGCTTAACACATTGGAGGATAAAATTATGATTAGTGTAAAAAATATATCTTCGCTTGAAAAAATACTGCCGTGCGGTTATATTTCCGCACCGGAATTTAATGAATATACCTGTCTTCGCGGCGAAAAATTCTCATATCAAATCGCATTCAAGGGTGAGACTGAGTATCATCCATCGGAATATCTTGAAGTAAATGTTAAATCTGACTTAAAAGATGTGATTGAGATATGTGAAACGGGATTTGTAACGGTCACAACCCCTGCATTTTGCGAGGAATTTGATAATAATTATATTACGCGCGCTCCGGGGATTATTCCGGATATCTTAACCCCGATTAATGGGACGGTTGCCGCATCATGTTCGACATACCGCACTCTTTGGGTCACGGTCAATGTTCCCGAAACCGCGGAAGCGGGCCTGCATGAAATTACTGTAACATTCGAGGGTGCAGACAGCATTATAGGGGAGAGCGTTTTTAAACTGAAAGTAATCGATGCTTCTTTGCCGAAACAAGAATTGATGTTTACACAATGGTTTTACTGTGATTGCATTTCATCGTTTTACGGAGTGGAGCCGCTGTCCGAAAGGCATTGGGTGCTTATAGATAAGTTTATGAAAATGGCGGCGGAAAATGGTGTGAACATGATTTTGACACCTATATTCACCCCGGCGCTTGATACGAAAATCGGAAGTGAACGTCCGACGGTTCAGCTGGTTGATGTGAGTTTTAAGGACGACATATATGAATTCGGCTTTGAAAAGCTTGACCGCTGGCTGGATATGTGTGCAAAAAACGGAATTGAATATATCGAAATCGCACATTTGTGTTCTCAGTGGGGAGCAGAAAAAACACCGAAAATTGTTGTAGAGGAAAATGGTGAAAAGATTAAAAAGTTCGGATGGCATACCGACTCACTGTCGAATGAGTATAAGTATTTTATTTCTCAGCTTTTGCCGAGATTGACAGCACATCTTAAAGAAAAGTGGGACAGCAAAAAGATATATTTTCATATTTCGGACGAGCCGAATGAGGCACATCTTGAAAGATACGGCGAGATATACAAATTTGTTAAGCCGTACCTTGACGAATTTAACTTGATGGATGCGCTTTCAAACTATGAGTTTTACGAAAAGGGATACGTGGATACGCCGGTGGCAAGCACGATTTATGCGGATGATTTTACAGAGCATGATGTGGAAAATCTTTGGGTATATTACTGTTGCGGAGAGGGAAAGTTTAATCTGAGCAACAGGTTTATCGCAATGCCGTCATACCGAAACAGAATAATCGGAGCACAGCTGTATAAATATGATATAAAAGGATTTTTGCATTGGGGATATAACTTCTATTATTCGCGGCTTTCAACAAAGCTCATAAATCCGTATTTGTCCAATGATTCCGATTACGGTTTCCCGGCGGGAGATGCCTTTTCGGTATATCCCGGCTTTGACGGGCCGCTGGCATCGCTGAGACTTGTTGTGTTCGGTGAAGCACTTTCCGATTTGCGCGCAATGCGGCTTGCGGAACAGCTTGCCGGCAAAGATGCGGTTATGAACATTATTGAAGAGAATACAAAAATAACTTTCAGGGAATACCCGGCATCTGCGGACTACATATTGAATATGCGAGCAAAAATAAATGCTCTTATCGAGGAATTTTCAAAATAGGGAAAATAATCTTTGACGAGATTTGATTTTGGGTATTTACAAATTCATTAATTTGTGTTATAGTAAAATAAATGTGTATAAATCTTTAACCTGATGCAGAGACATCGGCAAGAAAATAGGGAATACATACATGCCTTGTCTGTTTCTGCAGTACAAGGCATTTTTGATTTTTGCGCAAAAGGGTATATGTTACCAAAGAAAGGAAGAAAAAAATGAAACTTATTTATGATGTTGAAGAAACACCTAAGTTTAGAGCAAATGCCGTATTTGCCCTGCAACAGCTTTTGGCGATTATTGCAGCAACTCTCTTGGTGCCTACGCTGGTAAACAGCATTTCCGGTACCGAGATGATGAATCAGGCGGCGGCATTGTTCGGTGCGGGTGCGGGTACATTGGTTTATGTATTCTGCACAAAGAAGAAAAGCCCGGTATTTCTCGGAAGCTCATTTGCGTTTATATCACCGCTTGCGGGTGCATGTGCGTTTGGTTATTTCGGAATCATATTGGGTGCTGTATTTGCGGCAGTGGTTTATGTAGTTATTGCCTTGGTGGTTAAGGCGGTAGGTACACGCTGGGTAGACAAGCTCCTGCCACCGGCAATTATCGGTCCGACAGTTGCTTTGATAGGACTCAGCCTTTGTTCATCGGCCGTAGGTAACATCAATAATACATCTGCGGGGGAATATAATCTTGCGGCTATTGTATGCGGTCTTATCGCTTTCGGTGCTACGGTTTTGGCTTCGGTAAAAGGAAGCAAAAATGCTAAGCTTATTCCGTTTATCATCGGTGTAGGTGTGGGATATGCGGCGGCTTCACTGTGCACGCTTATCGGAAATATAGCATCGATTCCGTATTTGCAGATTGTGGATTATTCACCGCTTATAGATAATTTTACTGAAATCAGTCTTGAAAGCTTTATAAAGGTTCCGGAATTTATGGCTGTAGCGGCATGGAAAGAGGGGCTTAAGCCTTTGGGCGGAATGGCAGGTGTTTCACAGATTGCTGTGCTTTTTGCACCTGTTGCATTTGTTGTACTTGCCGAGCATATTGCAGACCACAAGAATTTGAGTTCGGTTATCGGCAGAGATTTGATTAAGGACCCGGGTCTTACACGTACACTTTTGGGTGACGGTATCGGTTCATTTGTCGGTTCAGTATTCGGCGGATGCCCCAACACAACGTACGGCGAGAGCGTGGGATGTGTTGCAATAACCGGTAATGCTTCTGTTTCAACAATCATTCTTACAGCAATCTTTGCTATGATACTCTCATTCTTTACACCGTTTGTTGAATTTGTAAATACAATTCCTACATGCGTTGTGGGCGGTATCTGCATCGCGCTTTACGGATTTATTGCGGTAAGCGGTTTGAAAATGCTCCAGGAAGTTGATCTTGGTGAATCAAAGAATTTGTTTGTGGTAAGTTCTATACTTGTTACCGGTATAGGCGGTTTGACATTGAAGCTGGGTGCTATTGAAATAACAAGCATTGCAACAGCTTTGATAGTAGGTATTTTGACAAACCTCATCATTGCGGACAAGAAAGTTTCAAATGAGCCTGAAATCATCGCTCAGGATGAGGAAACGGCGGAAGAAACGGAGATTGTTGAAGAGCCAATGTCGGAAGAAACTGAAGCGGAAGAGGCTCTAGAAATCACAGAATAAAATCCATGAGGTAAATTATGAGATTTAAGGCATGTCTTTTTGATGAAAATGCGGTAAATCGTGCTATTGTCAGAATAGCTCATGAAATTATTGAGAAAAATGAAACGGTAGATGATTTGTGTATCGTCGGCATCAAAACCAGGGGAGTATATATTGCAGAAAGATTGGCTGAGGCGATATATAAAATTGAAAACAAAAGAGTGGTTGTAGGCACATTGGACGTATCCGGCTTTCGCGATGACTTGACTATGTTTAATTACGGCGGAGAGCTTAGAACTGCGGAATTTGATTTCCCGGTAACAGGTAAGAGCATAATTCTGACCGATGACGTGATTTATACCGGCAGAACGGTGCGCGCGGCTTTGGATGCCATTTTGTCAAAGGGAAGAGCGGCGAAAATTCAGCTTGCCGTTTTGGTGGATCGCGGACACCGCGAGTTACCGATACGTGCGGATTATGTGGGGAAAAATGTTCCTACCTCACGTAACGAAATCATAAAGGTTAAACTTAATGATATCGATGGCAGTGACAGCGTTGAGCTTTTTGAGAAGAAAAGCTTGTAAAAACGCATAAAATAAACCGAACCCAAAGGGTTAGTGTTAAAATCATATACCCCCTTATCGGAATATCCGGGCGGAGGCATATGAAAACCTAACGAATCGGAGGTCGGTTTTTTGCAGAAAAAAATACATCATGTATAAAATGATGTATTTTTTTAATCTGTTGTTTGTGAGCTTAAGGTTACGGCTGTTCGACGTTTTGGGTGCGCTCGGCAAATAAATCTTCAAGGGTTATTCCGTCAAAATAATCGTTCGCCAGCCTGTGAAACTCAGCCCACATGGGAAGTGTGAGACAATCCTTGGCGCGTGAGCAGGTTTTGGAATTACATTCAAGACAGCTGACCGGTGCAAGACCGCCTTCGGTTAGGCGGAGAATGTCTCCGACCCTGTATTGGGAGAGCGGCTTTGAAAGACGGTATCCACCGCCCTTTCCGTGCACGCCCTCCACAAAATTATTTTTTGAAAGTATCGGCATAATCGCCTGAATATATTTAAGTGAGAGCCCTTGGCGCCCCGCTACCGCTTTCATGGGGATATAACCGTCCCCTCTATGTTCGGCAAGGTCTATTAAAACTCTGAGCGCATATCTGCCGCGCGTCGATATCATCATTAAAACACCTCGTTTATCTTTTGATAGTTCATTAATTTTTGTTCGAAATCACTTAACTGTTCCACCCTCAACTATAAGCGCTTCGGGATTTGCCGCTTCTCCGTAGACCGGGGCAAGCGTCGCTTCATAGTCGGCAAGAAAGAAATTTTCTTCGCCGAGTGCTTTGATTTCGCTGTTGAGCCATTCGAGAAGTGATGTGTTGCCTTTTTGCACAGCCGGAGCGATTGTATCGGCATTGCCCAATGAATCGACACCTACGCTGAAACCGGGATTGGAAAGCGCCCAGGCAAGCACCTCGGTGTTATCGGTTGAAAACGCATCACCGCGGCCGTCTCGCAGTGCGTTGTATGCATCGGCGTATTCATCATATTTTTGCAAAGAAATTTCGGGATAGTTTTTTGAAAAATAAGTTTCCGCCGTTGTTCCTTTAACGACGATAAGAGTTTTACCCGCAAGCTGAGATACATCGGTAATAAGCGCCTTGTCGGGGGAAACAACGCCGAGCATTACTTTCATATAGGGGAGCGCAAAATCCACCTGTGCGGCGCGTTCTTGGGTTACGGTAAAGTTTGCTAGGACAACATCCGCTTTTCCTGTTGCGGCGTATTCCACGCGGCTTGCCGGGTCAAGGGGGATGTAACGCACATCAACTCCGAGGTCCTGTGCTATGCGCTCAGCAAAATAAATGTCGTAACCTTGGTAGTTGCCGTTTTCATCCACATATCCGAAAGGTGCTTTATCGCTGAATACACCGATAACTATTTCTCCGCTTTCCTTAATTTCGTCAACTGTGCGGAATGTAGAAGTTCTGCCATCGTTTTCCGAGCTTTGTCCGTCGCATGCGGTAACAGCCGAAATCATCATCGGCAGGGCAAGAGCCGCAAGTAATTTTATAATTAAATTTCTTTTTTTCATAACAGTTTCCATGCCTTTCTGCCCGCAAAATTTCATATGTCACCGCCTGCGGGCGGGCGGCAGAGCAATCGCTTTTCGGCGATGCCGATTGTTATATGTTGTTTTTTTGTGCTTTTTCAAAGGTGAAGTTTTTTAAGAAATCCTGTGCGCGCTGAGTTTTCGGCGCAGTGAAGAATTCTTCGGGAGTGGATTCCTCTGCAATTTTTCCGCCGTCAAGAAATATGATTCTGTCGGCAATTGCGCGTGCAAATTGCATTTCGTGGGTGACAATAGCCATCGTCATGCCTTGATTTGCAAGTTCAAGCATAACCTCCAAAACTTCGTGTACCATTTCCGGGTCAAGCGCCGCGGTCACCTCATCAAAAAGCATTACTTCAGGATTCATGCAAAGTGCACGCACGATAGCCGCACGCTGTTTTTGACCGCCCGAAAGCTCACGCGGAAAGGCATTACGCTTTTCCCATAAGCCGACTCTTTTTAAAAGTCGTTTCGCTTCGTATTCCACCTCGTCACTCCGGCGCTTTTGCACCTTTAGGGGAGCTAAGGTTATGTTGTCCATAATATTTTTGTGCGGAAAAAGGTCATAGCTTTGGAAAACCATGCCGATTTTTCGCCTTATTTGGGCTATGTTTTTATCGGCGGCGGTTATTTTTATACCGTCCAAAAACACTTCACCGTCAGTCGGTGTTTCAAGCCCGTTTATGCACCTAAGGAGCGTACTTTTGCCGCATCCCGACGGACCGAGTATGACAACGACTTCGCCTTTTTTGATGTCAAGGTTAATGCCGTCCAAAATAGGTTCATCGGTAAATTGTTTTTTTAAGTTTGATATTTTTACTTGAATTTGATCTTCCATTTTTTACCTCCATCGCATTTCCAGCCGCTTTGCAATAAAAGACAGAGGGCGGCAGGCGAGAAAATAGAGCAAAAATATTGTGCCGTATACCCATATGGCGGCCGTGGGATAGTCAAAGCGATTTGCATCGATAATCTGTTTGCCGGTCTTTAACACCTCGGTTATCCCGATTAAAACGACAAGACTTGTTGTTTTAATCATTCTGGTGGTCAAATTTACGCTGACCGGTAAAAGCCGCCGCAGAGTTTGCGGTATGACAACGTGGACAAATGTTTGGAAAGATGTCATGCCGAGAGCTTTTGCGCTATCATATTGGTGGGCGGAAATGCTTTTTAGGGCACCGCGTACAAGATCGCCCATTTCGGCTGTTCCCCAAAGGGTAAATACAATAACCGCACTCAGCTCTGCGGAAAGGTTTACGCCAAAGGAACGGGTTACTCCGAAATAGGCTATAAACAGAAGCACGAGCTGGGGCATAATGCGCACGAATTCAAGATAGATTCTGCTTATAACTCTTGAAAACGGGTTTCGAAGTGTCATAAACATACCGAAGAGTATTCCGAGGGGGATAGACAGCAGAACGGAAATCAAACTTATTCTGACAGTTACCCAAAGCCCCCAAAGAAGCCTTAAAAAGTTGTTGCCCATAAAAAGTACGTTAATCCCCGAAGCTTGCATGTCGAAGCCTCCTTTCCAAGACGGATGCAATAATCGAAACAGGAAGCAGAAGAAGTAGGTAGAATATAACCAGCATAATCAATGCTTCATCCGTTTCATAGTACAACCCTATAAGGTCTTTTGTCACATACATCAGGTCGGCAAGCGCAATTCCACTGACAACGGAGGTTTCCTTGATAAGGAAAACAATGTTTGCAAATATGCCGGGAACGGATATGGAAAGTGCCTGAGGGAGAATTACTTCCTTTAGGGTTAAAAGTCTGCCGAATCCGAGACTGTGCGCGGATTCGAGCTGAGACTTGTCAATGGCATCAAATCCGCTTCTGATTGATTCCGCCATATAGCTTCCTCCCAGAAAAGCCAGACCGAAAACGGCGCATGCTTTTGCGCTTAATACGATTCCTATTTTCGGCAGACCGAAATAGAGGAAGAAAAGCTGAACCAGCAAGGGTGTGTTACGGCTCAGCTCAATATATGCCGAAACAATTCTGTGAAACAAAGGGATTTTGTAATACTTAATTGCGGCACATATTAAGCCGACAGCAAAGGAGAAAAGTACTCCCCAAAATGCAAGCTCGGCTGTGAACTTTGCCGCCTCTGCATAAAGCGGCAGGTGTTGAAGCATAAAATCAAAATTCAGCTGCATTTGTCACAATTCTCCTTTCACCATCTCTATCAGTATATGCTGTTTTTATGAGTATTGATTTAAAATACCTTATGCGGTATGATTTTATTTATACGCAAAAGGATTATTTTATTGCCGCAAATCCACGTTTTAGATCATCTATGATATCATCGACATGTTCTGTGCCGACAGACAGGCGGATTGTGTTTGGCTTAATTCCCTGTTCGGCGAGCTCTTCAGCGGTCAGCTGGCTGTGTGTTGTGGTGGCGGGGTGAATAACAAGGCTCTTTGCATCGGCAACATTGGCAAGAAGCGAGAAAATTTCAAGGCTGTCGATAAATTTGTGAGCTTCATTGATATCTCCCTTAATTTCAAAGGTGAATATCGAACCGCCGCCATTTGGAAAATATTTTTTATACAGTGCGTTGTCGGGGTGACTCTCAAGTGACGGATGATTAACTTTTTGCACCAGCGGGTGATTTGCAAGGAATTCCACAACTTTTTTTGTATTTTCCGCGTGGCGCTCAAGACGCAGTGAAAGAGTTTCAACCCCCTGAAGCAGCAGGAATGCGGCAAAAGGCGAAATTGCGGCACCGGTATCGCGCAGAAGAATTGCTCTTATGTATGTGACGAATGCGGCAGGACCGGCGGCTTCATAAAAGGATACGCCGTGGTAGCTGGGATTTGGGGCGGAAATTGCCGGATATTTACCGGAGGCTTTCCAGTCGAAATTTCCCGAATCCACTATGATACCGCCAAGAGTAGTGCCGTGACCGCCGATGAATTTTGTTGCGGAATGTACCACAATATCCGCTCCGTGTTCAATCGGGCGAATCAAATAAGGTGTGCCGAAAGTGTTGTCCACAACAAGAGGCAGACCATGTTTATGGGCAAGCTCGGCAAGGGCGTCAATATCCGGAATATCACTGTTTGGATTGCCGAGAGTTTCGATATAAATTGCGCGGGTGTTTTCGCGGATTGAGTTTTCAACCTCGTCAAGGTCGTGAATATTCACAAAAGTTGCGGTAATGCCAAAATTTGGCAGTGTATGTGCAAGCAGATTATAACTGCCGCCGTAAATTGTCTTTTGAGCAACGATATGTCCACCGTTTTGCGCAAGGGCTTCGATTGTATATGAAATTGCTGCTGCACCGGATGCCAACGCCAGTGAGGCAACGCCGCCTTCAAGTTTAGCAATTCTTTTTTCGAATACCTCCTGTGTGGAATTTGTAAGTCTGCCGTAGATATTTCCGGAATCGCTTAAGTTAAAACGCGCCGCGGCATGTGCGGAATTTTTAAATACATATGATGTGGTGGCATAAATCGGAACAGCCCGCGCATCGGTTGCGGGATCGGGTGTTTCTTGACCTACGTGAAGCTGAAGTGTTTCAAATTTTAATTCTGACATAATATTTTGTTCCTTTCAAATTTAAGCTGATTTTGATTCTTTAATGCAGAAAAGAGCAACATCGCCCGAATCTGTAGTTGGCTCTCAGGAGCTCGATAAAACGAAAACACATGTTTACACCTTCTTTATAATAAATAAACCGGTTGACTCCGATAAAGTCTCCCGGCTCAAAAACGCTGTTTGTAAGTTTTGCGTTTTATACCGCACAACGCTTTTTGCGAATGGTGAGAATATCGGACAAATGCGCGCACAAAGACAGATACATGCACATACACATGCCGAAACGGGAACATATTTGCTCCGGGTAATTTGAAGTACGGTACTCTTTCACGATATATCTCTCCTTTTCTTGTATTACCTACCGAGTAGATTGGTAACAGTATAACAAGTTTTACCTATTTTGTCAATAGGTAAATGAAAAAAATTGAATTTTTTTTAAAACTTCAAAAATACTGTATTTTGTGTCAAAATAGGTTGAAAAAAAACGCAAAATGGTATATAATGTATTGTGGATAAATGAAATAGGAGTGAATAATTTGGAGAATACAATAACTCTGCCTCTTCTGCCACTCCGTGACCTGGTGGTATTTCCGCGTTCGTCGGTCAGTTTTGACATTATGAGACCGAAGTCGCTGAAAGCCCTGGAGGCGGCACTTGATGGCGGAATTGAGATTTTCCTTGTTGCGCAGAACGATGCAATGAAAGAAAATCCGCAGTTTTTGGACTTATATAAAGTTGGAGTTATCGCCAAAATAAACCGCACAATGCGATTAAACAGCGGTGCTGTGCGTGTAATGGCGGACGGTGTGAAAAGAGCAAAGCTATGTGAAATCCTTTCGGATGAACCGTATTTGAAATGCAGTGTCGAGGCTGTTGAGGAAATAGATGCGGACAATTTGATAGTGGATGAGGGTTTTGTGAGAAGCCTTGAAAATACTTTTGATGAATATTTTGCACTCAATAAAAACTTGCCGCCACAGAGCTTTGTTATGGCTTCCGGAGAGGTGCGCCCGGGACGTTTTGCGGATGCGGTTGCGGCTAATGTTGAGCTTAATTACAAAATAAAGCAGGAGATTTTGGAAGAGCCGGATGTATATGTAAGGGTTGAAAAGCTTGTTGCCGCGCTCAATAAAGAGGTGCAAGTTTTAAAAATCACGCGCGAAATTGATGCCAAGGTAAAAAAGAACATAGATGCAAATCAGCGTGAATACTACCTCCGCGAGGAAATGAAGGTCATTGAAAATGAACTGGGTGAAAAAGAGGGAATAAAGGGAGAAACAGCGGCTTACCGTGAAAAACTGAAAAAGCTTCGCACAGCAAAAAGCATTACGGAAAAAATCGAAAAGGATATTTCGAGAATGGAGAGAATGCAATCCTCATCACCGGATTGTGCGGTTATGCGCAATTATCTTGACACCGTCCTTTCTTTGCCGTGGAACAAGAAAACAAAGGAAAATATCGATATAAAAAAGGCGCGCTGTATACTGGACGAGGACCATTACGGTCTTGAAAATGTAAAGGAGCGCATTTTGGAATACCTTGCGGTAAGAAAGCTGACAGCGGGTAAGGATGGCACGGTACTCTGTTTGTCCGGCCCTCCGGGAACGGGCAAAACTTCAATCGCAAAGAGCGTTGCACGTGCTTTGGGACGTAAATATGTCCGCATTTCCCTGGGAGGTATTCACGATGAAGCGGATATACGCGGACACAGAAAAACATACATCGGAGCAATGCAGGGACGTATAATTTCCGCTGTGATTGAGGCGGGGGTAAAAAATCCTTTGGTGCTTTTGGATGAAATTGACAAGATGGGACAGGACTATAAGGGCGACCCGTCTGCCGCGCTTTTGGAAGTTTTGGATACGGAACAAAATTCGTCTTTCCGCGACCATTTTCTGGAAGTTCCGTTTGATTTGTCGAATGTGATGTTTATAACTACAGCAAATACGCTTCAAACGGTATCTCAGCCGCTGTTGGACAGGCTTGAGGTTATTGAAGTTTCGGGATACACCCGGGAAGAAAAACACTCTATAGCAAAGAAGTATCTTTTGCCGAGACAGATAAAGAAAAACGGCCTTGAGGAATATGATATACATGTTGCGGGCGGAGCTTTGGATGATTTGATAGATTATTATACCAAAGAATCCGGAGTGCGCGGATTGGAGCGCGAAATTGCATCGCTTATGCGAAAAGCCGCAAAAAAACTGCTTGCGGAAGATATGGAAAAGCTTGAAATAACAAGCGAAAACCTTGCCGATTATGCGGGCAGACGGAAGTATCGTACAGATATTCAAAACGGTATCGATGAGGTTGGAGTAGTGCGAGGACTTGCATGGACAAGTGTAGGCGGAGACACGCTTTCGATAGAGGTAAATGTTATGGAGGGAAGCGGACGGCTTGAGCTTACCGGAAACCTCGGTGATGTAATGAAAGAATCGGCGGCAGCGGCTTTAAGTTGTATTCGTGCAAGGGCTGAGGCACTCGGAATTTACACGAAATTTTATAAAACTTGCGATATACATATTCATGTACCTGAGGGAGCCGTTCCTAAGGACGGACCATCAGCCGGAATAACCATGGCTGTTGCGCTTGCATCCGCTCTTACGGGATATCCGGTAAAATCCGATGTTGCAATGACGGGAGAAATTACACTGCGCGGAAAGGTTCTGCCAATCGGCGGATTAAAGGAAAAGTCGGTTGCAGCATATCACGCAGGGATTAAAACCGTTATAATTCCGGCGGAAAATCGACCGGACCTGGAAGATGTTCCGGAGACGGTAAAAGCTAAGGTGAACTTTGTACCGGTATCCGATATTGATGAGGTTTTGCGAGTTGCGCTGGGAAAAAGAAAAAAGGCGGGAAGATTTAAGATTCCGCAGGAAGAAAAGTGAGGTGTTCTTATGAATTTACACAATGCCGATATTACCGTTTCGGCGGTAAAAAAGGAACAGTATCCTAAAACGGAGTACCCGGAATTTGCGTTTGTGGGACGCTCAAATGTGGGAAAATCCTCTATGATTAACAAGCTTTTAAACAGAAAATCTCTTGCGAGAGTAAGCTCTACCCCGGGAAAAACGATTACCATTAATTTTTATAACATAGATGATACGATTTTTTTGGTAGACTTACCGGGATACGGATATGCAAAAAGAGCCAAAACCGATGTGGAAAGCTGGGGGAACATGATAGACGATTATCTGTATCGCCGCTGTCAGCTGAGGAAGGTTATGCTTTTGGTGGATTCGCGCCATGCTCCGACGGGGGACGATAAGATGATGCTTGATTGGATTCGTGCGGCACAGCCCGATGAGGGGGTTATCGTAATCGCCACAAAGACCGACAAGCTTTCCAAACGCGAGCTGGAAAAAAATCTTGAAATGATATACGGTGAGCTTAATTTGTGCGAGGATGACATTTTGGTGCCATTTTCCACAAAAAATGATGAGGGAAAATACACTGTATGGGATATGATTGAAATGATGAGAGCTCCGCAGTAAGCGGGAAGAGGTAATAAAATGAAAAAAAGTATTTTTGTTATTCTCCTATGCGTAGTTTGTTTCTGCGTGTTCTACGGAATACGTTATGTGGAAAATCCGGTTCAAACACTTCCGGCAGCTACCGAGGTTTATGAAAACAAAATAGACTCTTTCGCTTATATTGTTCGCAGTGAGCAGGTGTATAATGCACCGACATCGGGAACGGTGTATCACTATATTCAGGAGGGTACGCGCGTCGGAAAAAACAGGGTTCTTTCCACGGTATATACGGGAAGCGTTTCGGAAGAAACATTGAATGAGCTTAACAATATCAATAAAAAAATCGCGGAGCTTGAAAGTTCGTCGGAAAGCGGTTCGGCGTACAAAGCCGGCGGGATGAACAGCGAAGAGGATATAGAAAATCTTAAAAACAACATAATAAAGGCGAAAACCGAGCATGAAATTTCCAAAATAGCCGGTTACAAAGCACAGATAAACGGCATTATAACGGGCGATGAGCAGAGTATTGAATCGGAGGATGTTGAGGCATTAAAAAACCGAAAAAATACGCTTGAAGCGGGACTTAAGAATGTTAAAAACGATATTTATTCGCAAATGTCGGGAGTATTTTCAAAAAATGTAGATTCGTTGGAGGAGATTTTAACACCGAAAACGATTATGTCCTACAAGGTTGCGGACTATGATGCAATTGCGGAATCGGCAAAGGAATATCAAACAACCGCCGGTGCCGGTCAGCCCGTGTGCAAGGTAGTAAATAACCATATTTGGTATGTTATGCTGACAGTCGATAAAGAAACCGCGGCGGGAACTAAAATAGGAAGAAGCGTTAAGCTGAGATTTGACAATCTTCCGGGAATTGAGGCTGAGGGAACGGTTGAATATATATCAACCGAAAGCAGTGAAACGAAAAAAAACGTTTTGGTTATAAAATGCGAGCAGTACAAAGAGGGTGTTTTCTCCTTAAGATACTCGAGAACGGAGCTTATTTTGGAAAGCTATAAGGGCTACAGAATTCCGGTATCCGCTCTGCGTATTTCCTCGGACGGAACCAAAGGTGTTATGGTAAAAAATGCAGGTGCCCAGGTGTTTAAGCCATGCAGTGTGGTTTATACGGACACTGCGGGAGGAACGGTGATTGTTGCGCCTGTAAGCGGTATGCAGAATATGCTCAGAGAATATGATAATATAGTGATAGGTGAGAAATGATGTCTTTTATAAAGGAAAATTTGGAAGAGGTTCGAAAAAAGATTGGGGAAGCTGCTGAAAAAAGCGGAAGATGCGCCGATGATGTCACCCTTATTGCGGTAACCAAAACGCATCCGGTTGAGATGATAAACGAAGCTGTTGACCTGGGAGTAACCGATATCGGAGAGAATAAGGTTCAGGAAATTCTGGATAAATATGACAGAGTTAAGCCGGTGCGCTGGCATCTTATCGGGCATTTGCAGACAAACAAGGTGAAATATATAATAGATAAGGTTTATATGATTCATTCCGTGGATTCGGTAAAGCTTATGGACGAAATTGAGCGTCAAGCGGAAAAACACAATGTCGATACCGTTCGCATACTGATACAAATAAACATTACCGGAGAGGAGACAAAGTTCGGAGCGGCACCTGAAAATGTTGAGGAAATGCTTATGCACGCAAAGGATTTAAAACACGTAAAAGTTTGCGGATTGATGACAATTCTGGCGAAATTTGACAGTGACTTTGCGAATAGATTACATTTTCGTGACATAAATAACAAATTTATTGACATATCTGAAAATAAATATGATAATATTACCATGAAATATCTGTCTATGGGTATGAGCGGAGATTATGAAACTGCCATAGAAGAAGGTTCGAATATGGTGCGGGTAGGTACAGCGATTTTCGGACAGAGGGATTACTCTCAAACAAAATAAATTTAGGAGGAAGTTTTCATGGGATTTGTAGATGCGGTTAAGGATTTTGTCGGCTTCGGTGATATAGACTACGATGAGGATTACGAAATAGAAGAGGAAGAAGCTCCCGAACAGTATGAGGAGCGTGGCTCGCTTTTTGCAAGAAAGAATAAGGTGGTACCCCTTGACAGACAGGCAAATCAGCCGAGTATTGTGGTTATGAAGCCGAAGTGTTTTAACAATTCGACAGAGGCGGCAGACCAGATTAAGCAGAGACATCCCGTAATTCTCGATGTGGGCGGACTTGACCCGGAGGAAGCAAGAAGAGTGGTTGATTTTATAGCAGGCACGGTTTACGGACTTTCGGGAGATATCCAGAAAGTTTCGGGAGGTATCTTTATTGCAACACCGTCTTCTTATGATATAACGGGCGAGGTCTTGAGAGACAAATCCGGTGCGGGATTTGATTGGAGCATGTTCAAATAATTCGGCATTTATAAGGCGGAGCATGCTCCGCCTTATTGTAATTTAAGGAGACATGTTATGGGTGATGGTGTTTTTTTAAACAAGATGCAGGATGTTGCCGAATTGTGCGAGAAATATCACACGCCGCGTTTTTCGGGATTTTTGGATGAACGGGAGCAGACACTGCTTCTTAAAGATGGATTGTTCGGCGGTGTTTTGTTCGGTGGATATGATGATGCCGAACGGCGGATTTTGGGAGTTTTTCCCGATTGGATTGAGCCTGAGGAGATGGAATTTCCGATACAAATTCTGGAATTTGTCAAAAAATATGACACGAAAATAAGTCACCGAGATTATCTGGGCACCGTTTTATCTTTGGGAATAGAGCGGAGGAAAATAGGCGATATTTTGGTAGGTGAAAAAAGTGCCTACATGTTTGTCATGGCGGATATTGCGGATTTTATATGCGATAATATTCGAAAAGTGTCCGGGTGCGGAGTGGATATCCGCATTTGCAAAATGTGCGAGGTGACACTGCCGGAAAGGCAATTTGAAATCATTGATACCGTGGCGGCTTCCATGCGTGCGGATGCTGTTTTGGCGGCGCTTATCAAAAAAAGCAGAAGTGAGGCAAAGTCTCTGATATCGTCGGATAAGGTGTCGGTAAATCACTGCGTTATAGCGGATGTCGATACCGCGATTAAGGAGGGAGACCTTTTATCGGTACGAGGCTTCGGAAGGGCTGAACTGATAAGGATAGGAAATAAAACAGGCAGTGGCAGATTACATGTTACGCTGAGAAAATATATATAGGGAGAGTGGAGCTATGTTAACACCAATCGACATACAAAGACAGGACTTTGAGGTTAAGCTCAGAGGATACAATGCCGACGAGGTAGACGATTTTTTGGATTTGGTAGGAAGAGATTATGAAAAGCTTTATAAGGATAATGTCGAATTGCGCGAACGGATTAAGCAGCTGGAACGTTCGATAGAGCAGTATAAGGCAATGGAAGCTACGCTTCAGCAATCGATTGTGCTTGCGCAGACAGCGGCGGAGGACATAAAGAAGAGCGCGGCGGAGAAGGCTAACGTTATCGTGAATGAAGCTCAATCCAAGTCGGAAAACATGTACCGCCAGCTTGACCATGATATTCAGACCAAAAGAAATGAATTGGCAAGCGTTCAGGTAGAAGTTACGGGGTATAAAACAAGAATTAAAGAAATTTGCTCCGCACTACTTGAAATGTTGGACAAATTGGAGTAAAATAGTAGGGATAGCTGTAGTTATCCCTGATTTTATTTATAGAAAGGATAAAAAATATGTGCGAAAATTGCAAAGATTACACAAAGTCGGTTAATCTTCCGAAAACCGAGTTCCCCATGCGCGGAAATCTTCCGCAGAGAGAGCCGGAAACCTTGAAATATTGGGAGGAAATCGATTTATATAACAAGCTTAAGGAAAGAAATAAGGGAAAGACACCGTTTATTCTGCATGACGGGCCACCCTATGCAAACGGTGACATTCATTTGGGTCATGCACTGAATAAAATACTTAAGGATATAATCGTAAGATATAAAAATCTGCAAGGTTTTTACGCTCCCTATGTTCCGGGCTGGGATACACACGGATTGCCTATCGAACAGCAGGCAATCAAAAAATTAGGAATAAACCGTCATGCGGCAGGACCGGTTAAGTTCAGACAGGCTTGCCGTGAGTTTGCGTGCTCGCATGTTGAAAATCAAAAGGAGCAGTTTAAGCGTTTGGGCGTTATAGGCGATTGGGACAATCCTTACCTTACACTCAAAAATGAGTTCGTTGCAAAGCAGATTGAAGTTTTCGGCGAAATGGCTAAGAACGGCTTGATTTATAAAGGATTAAAGCCGGTTTACTGGTGTCCGCATTGTGAAACGGCACTTGCTGAGGCGGAAATCGAATACGAAGAGGATAAGACAACCTCAATCTACGTAAAATTTGCGGTAGCGGATGATAAAGGTCTTTTTGCGGGACTTGAAAATGTATACTTTGTTATTTGGACAACAACCACATGGACACTTCCGGGCAATCTGGCAGTTTGCTTGAACCCGGATCTTGAATATTCTTTGGTTAAATTCAAGAATAATGAAATATACGTTTTGGCAACGGAGCTTATCGATACTGTTGTAAGCTCAGCTGGACTTGACGGCGACTATGAGGTGGTTAAGACCTGTATGGGACGCGAGCTTGAACTCATGACATGCCGTCACCCGTTCCTTGACCGTGATTCTTTGGTTATTGTAGGCGACCACGTAACATTGGATGCAGGTACGGGCTGTGTTCATACAGCTCCGGGATTCGGTGCTGAGGACTATATTGTGTGCAAGAATTATCCGCAGCTTGAAATTGTTGTGCCGGTTGATGATAAGGGCTATCAGACAGAGGATGCGGGCGAATTTGCAGGTCTTTATTATGAAGATTCAAATGAAAAGATACTTAAAAACTTAAAGGCAAGCGGTGCGCTTTTGGCGGCTCAAGAGATTGTTCACCAATATCCGCATTGCTGGAGATGTAATCATCCGATTATATTCAGAGCCGCAGACCAATGGTTTGCATCGGTAGATGCGTTAAAGGATGATGCAGTAAAGGCTATAGAGGGCGTAAAATGGATTCCCGAGTGGGGCGAGGACAGAATTAAATCAATGGTGGTTGACCGTAGTGATTGGTGTATTTCGCGTCAGAGAACATGGGGCGTTCCGATTCCGATTTTCTATTGTAAGGATTGCGGCAAGGAACTCATAAACGATAAAACAATCGAAGCCGTTGCCGAGCTCTTCCGAAAAGAAGGCCCGGACAAATGGTGGGAGCTGGATGTCGCTGATATTATGCCGAGCGGCATTGCATGCGAGTGCGGATGTACAGAGTTTACAAAAGAAAAGGACATCATGGATGTGTGGTTTGACTCCGGTTCATCACACATGGCGGTTTGCGATGAAAGAGATGACCTTGTATGGCCGGCAGACATATATCTTGAGGGAAATGACCAGTACAGAGGTTGGTTCCAATCCTCACTTTTGACGAGTATTGCGGTTAAAAAGCAGGCACCGTACAGAACGGTTATTACACACGGAATGATTCAGGACGGTGAGGGCAGAAAGATGTCCAAATCAAAGGGCAACAGCATAAGCCCTCAGGAAATCGTGGATAAGTTCGGTGCGGATGTGTTGCGTTTGTGGGTTGTATCCGCGGATTACAGAACCGATATGAGAATGAGCCAGGATTCGCTTAAGCAACTTTCCGAGGGTTACAGAAAAATCAGAAATACGGCGAGATATATTTTGTCGAATATCAATGATTTTAACCCTAACTGCGATATGGTTACTTATGCGGACATGCTTGAAATAGATAAATGGGCGCTGTTGAAACTCAATGAGCTTATTAAAAAGACAATTGCATCCTATGAAAAATATGAATTCCACACATTGTATTCGGCAGTTTTGAATTTCTGCATCGTGGATATGAGTAACTTCTACCTTGATGTGTTAAAATCAAGACTTTATACGGAAAAGCCGGATTCGAAGGAGAGACGTTCTGCTCAAAGTGCAATGTATCTCATTCTTGATGCGATGGTGAAGCTTTTGGCGCCGGTTTTGGCATATACCTCGGAGGAAATCTGGAAGTTTATGCCACATTTGAGCAGTGATGATGCCGTAAGCGTTATGCTCAATGAATTGCCTAAGGCAAAGGATGAATATGAAAATGCCGAGCTTGCGGAAATTTGGGATAAGCTTATTGCGGTAAGAAATGATGTAAACAAGGCTTTGGAGCCTGCAAGAAATGATAAGATTATCGGAAAATCACTTGATGCAGAGGTTGTTGTGTATGCGGACGGTGAACTTTACGAGTTCTTAAAGGGCCGAGAAGCTGAACTTGCAGAGTTGTTTATTACATCAAAAGCAACGGTTGAAGCGGCAGAAAATGCACAAGATGCCGCATGCGGAGATTTGGTAAAGGTAAAAGTTTGCGCAAGCGAGTACGAAAAGTGCGGAAGATGCTGGGTTCATTCTGAAACTGTCGGAACTATTGAGGGTTTTGACGGAATTTGTGCGGATTGTGTAAGAAAGCTTACAAAATAAGTTTTTGATAAAAGCGCGGAATTTATGTCATGCGTGCGGCATAATATCTTCTGTTTTTGCCCGCATTTGTGCGAATTGATGAAGACAGACAGCCGAATAAAACATTAAATTAAAATTTTTTAAAGAAAAGGCGTAAAAGCCTTTTCTTTTTATTTTATTTGTGGTACAATAATATATAAATTCATGTCTTGGAGTGTTAAAATGTTAATTTGGATAATTATTGCCGCGGCGGTAATTGCTGCGGATCAGGCGGCTAAGCTTGTTGTTGCGGCAAATTTGAGCAATACCGATTGCATTCATGTTTTGCCGGGATTGTTTGATTTTGTATACGTAAAAAATACCGGGGCAGCTTTCAGTATTTTATCGAACAGTACGGCTTTGCTCGGAGGCGTATCTTTGCTTTTCTGCGCCGGAGTGATTTTGTACTGGTATAAGAAAAAACCGCGGGAAAAGCTTTTGTGCCTGTCGCTGTCGATTCTGTTTGCGGGAGCTATGGGGAACGCTATAGACCGAGTTTTCCGCGGGTTCGTTGTGGATTTTATTTCGACGGCGTTTATGAAATTTCCGGTATTTAATATTGCGGATATTGCGATTACCGTAGGTGCCGCGATTTTGGTTGTATATTTGCTGTTTTTTGATAAAAGCGCGGAGAAATAGTGGAGAGATGGGATGGACAAAATAACGCTTCGGGCGGAGAATCCCGAAAATTTGCGTATTGACAAATACATAAGCGAAAATGTGGAAGAGATTTCGCGCAGTTATGCGGTAAAGCTGTGCACAGAGGGAAGAGTTACGGTTTCCGGAAAGACGGCGGATAAAAAATACAAGCCGTCTGACGGAGAAGTTATTGAGATAGAGGTGCCGGAGCCGGAAAGCATTGATCTTGTGCCGGAGAATATTCCACTTGATATTGTCTATGAAGATGAGAGTGTAATTATAATAAACAAACCCCAGGGAATGGTGGTGCACCCGGCGCCGGGCAACCCGTGCGGAACGCTGGTAAATGCGCTGTTATATCACTGCGGAGAAAGTTTATCCGCCATAAACGGTGTTATAAGACCCGGGATAGTGCATAGAATTGATAAGGATACGGCGGGGCTTTTAGTATGTGCAAAAACAAATGAGGCACACCTTGCGCTGTCCGCACAATTAAAAGAAAGAAAGGCTTCGCGCAGATATTATGCACTGGTAAACGGCAGGGTTTCGGAAAACGGAACGGTTGATAAGCCTATCGGACGACATCCCAAAGACAGAAAAAAGATGACGGTGGTTAAGGGCGGACGAGAAGCGGTTACGCATTACCGAGTGCTTGAAAACTTTGCGGGATACACTTTGCTTGAGTGTATTTTGGAAACGGGCAGAACACATCAAATAAGGGTACACATGGCATCTATCGGGCACAGCCTTGTGGGTGATCGCACATACGGCACTTTAAAGGATAAAATTAAAACCGACGGTCAATTGCTGTTTGCAAAGACAATAGGCTTTCAGCACCCAAAAACCGGAGAGTACATGGAGTTTACGGCAGATTTGCCGGAGTATTTCGAAAATATATTGAATAAGCTTAGGGAGCGTGGTTAAATGACTGAGAAATTAAGGGTTTGTGTAATATTCGGCGGTCAATCGCCGGAACATACCATATCGAGAAAATCCGTAACATCGGTACTTAATAATCTTAATAAGGATAAATACAACATAGATGTTATAGGGATTACCCAAAAGGGCGAATGGTACCTTTACACCGGCGATTACGCTAAAATTGAGAGCGGAGAATGGGAAAAGGATATCGAAAATAAGAAAAGGGCAATAATTTCACCGGATGCAAGCCAAAAGGCAATTTTGGTAACGGAGAATGGAGAAATCGGCATGATTCATCCGGATATCGTATTTCCGGTGCTTCATGGAGAATACGGCGAGGACGGCACTGTTCAGGGTCTTTTGGAACTTGCCGAAATGAAATACGTAGGTATGGGAGTTTTGGCTTCCGCAAACGGTATGGATAAGGCCTATTCCAAGATTGTATTTGAATCGGCCGGTATTCCGCAGGCGGATTGGGTGGTTGTGAGAACCGAAGAAGGACTTGAGGGCTATATAGCCGAAATAGAGAATAAACTGGGGTATCCATGCTTTGTAAAGCCGTGCAACACGGGCTCATCGGTGGGAGTGGGAAAAGCACATTGCCGCGCTGAGCTTGAAGTGGCTCTTAAAGAGGCGGCAAAGTTTGACCGAAAAATATTGGTTGAAGAAAATATTGAGGGTCGTGAAGTGGAGTGTGCCGTTTTGGGCAATGCCGACCCGAAAGCCGCGGCAGTCGGAGAGATTGTACCGGCTGTGGAATTTTATGACTTTGATGCGAAGTATGTTGACAATTCAACGGTGTTGAAAATTCCGGCGGAACTACCGGAGGATGTATATGAAAAAATTCGCGCATATGCCATAAAAGCATTTAAGGCACTTGACGGAATGGGTCTTTCGCGAGTGGACTTTTTCGTAAGAAACAGCGATAACGCGATAATTTTGAACGAAATAAACACAATGCCGGGCTTTACCAATATCAGCATGTACCCGAAACTTTGGGATGCTGTTGACGTAGGATATTCCGAGCTGCTGGATCGACTTATCGAACTCGGACTTGAAAGGGTAAAGTAATGGATAACAGAAGCATAGGAGTATTTGATTCGGGACTCGGGGGATTAACGGCGGTAAAGCAGATAAGACGATTACTGCCCGACGAGAGTATTGTTTATTTCGGAGATACAGGGAGAGTTCCTTACGGCACACGCTCAAAGGAAACCATAATAAAGTATTCTAAAAATGATGTAAATTTTCTGCTGTCACGGGATGTAAAGGTTATTGTAATCGCATGCGGAACGGTAAGCTCCGTTGCGATAAGTGCATTAAAGGCGGAATATGATATCCCGATTATCGGAGTTGTTGAGGCAACCGCGGAGGCGGCAATTGGGGCTTCAAACAACGGCAGAATTGGAATAACAGGCACTCCGGGAACAATAAAAAGCGGGTCTTACGAACGTTTTATAAAGGAAAGAGCGGACAATATAAAAACTTTTGCAAGAGCGTGCCCGCTGTACGTTCCGCTGGTGGAGAACGGGCATTTTGAAACCAAGGTTGCGGAGCTTGTTACGGAGGAATACCTTGCGGAGATAAAGGCTGATGGTGTTGATACATTAATACTCGGATGCACCCATTATCCGCTTCTTAAAAATACTATTGCACGATATATGGGAAACGAGGTTTCCCTGATAGATGCGGGCGCGGAAGTGGCAAGAGCGCTGAAACAATATCTTTCGGAGAATGATATGTGTGCGGAAAAATCATCTTGCCGCACCGAGCAATATTTTGTGAGTGACAATGTCGACGGCTTTGAAAAGCTGGGAGGATTGTTTTTGGAAAAAAAAATAAACGGTCAGGTGGAAAAAATTGATATTGAAAAATACTGAGGAAAATGCCTCTGTCGAAATGATAAGTATACAGCGCGCCGGAGGCGAAGAAAATCGAATTGAATTTAAGCAAAGGGGCGGATTTTACATAAAAAACGGCGCATTCTATATAACATACCGTGAAAGTGATGATATGGGCACGGGAAATTCACGTGTAATTTTAAAGGTATCGGATAATGAGGCGGTTATGCGGAGAATGGGCGAATTCAATACGGTGATGGTTTATAAAAAGGGAGAGGTTACCGAATTTGTATATCGTATGTCCTTCGGCGAGATGAATTTTAAAATCGACACAAAAAATATCGAAAATTCCCTCGGAGCGAACGGCGGTAAATTGATATTTACATACCGATTGATATCGGGAGAAAATATCGCTTTAAATCAAGTGAGCATTACGGTAAAAAAGGACTGCTGATAAATTTAATCGGTTGAGAGGAGTAACTATGAAAAAGAACAGATTTTTGGCGATGACAGTAGCCACAGTGCTTCTTTTGGGGCAAACAGCTTATGGGGTGACAGAGAGCACGGAGTATGAACAATTCGAGAGACTTTCGGGATATGCAGCAAATCTTTACATAGATGACAGCGTAAGCACTGAGGGTATTATGGAGGAAGCACTCAGAATCGTCATGAAGGACAATCCTGAGCTTATGAATGAGCTTATTAAGGCGGGATTTAGGAGCCTTGATGAATACACCGAGTTTTATACCAAGGAAGAATACGAGCTGTTCCAAAAAAATTTAAATCATATAGTTTACGGCATCGGTGTGGTCATTCAACAGCAGAACGGATATGTTACCGTTATGAGTTGTACCGAGGGAGGAGGTGCCGCCGCAGCAGGCGTTCAGAGCGGTGACAAGATTTCAAAGGTAAACGGTACGGATGTTAAGGGAATGAGCGTGGACAAGGTTCAGGATTTGGTTGTAGGCGAAAACGGAACCGAGGTAACCGTTACATTCTTGCGGGGCGAGCAGGAATTTGAGCGCACAATTACCAGAGGAGCGGTGAAAGGCACCACTGTAGGCGGAGAGATACTTCCCGGAAACATCGGATATATTTCGATTATAAACTTTGCTCAGGATACGGAGTTTGAATTCGCGGATGTCTTGCAGGACTTTGATGAGGCAGGTGTTACCGATATCATTTTGGATTTAAGGGACAACCCGGGAGGATATCTCGGTGCGGCGGTGAATATCGCATCATTGATTGTCCCCGAGGGCGTTATAGTAGATACGGTTTACCGCGATGAGAGGGAAAACAGCACAGCATATTCATATCTTAAAAATCCCAAATATAAGTTTACGGTTTTGATAAACGAAAATACAGCATCTGCGGCAGAAGTTCTTGCAAGCGCAATTTCGGAAAGCGAAGTTGGAATTTTGGTGGGTGATGTGAGCTACGGCAAAGGCGTTATCCAGCAAATGTTCGAAATATGGGACGGATGCGCGTTTAAGATTACGACGGGGCGATATTTTACCAGAAACGGACATGATATCAACGGCAACGGAATCGAGCCGGACGAATATGTGTATAATACGACCAAAAGAATTGATATTGAAAAGTACAGTAAATTCGATTACAAAACAAAACCGACGGTAGGAGATAGTTCATCGAACGTATTTGCGGCAAAGGAAAGAATGAAGTTGATGGGATATTATACCGGTGAGGTAAATGACGTGTTTGATCCTGAGTTTAAGGATGCGGTGGAAGCTTTCCAGGCGGAAAATGACCTTTTTCCGTACGGTGTTCTTGATGTTTCCACACAGGCGGGAATGGAAAATGTTTTCTATAAGCTTGAGGAACTTGTGGATGAACAGCTGTTTTACGCATATGAATATTTCGGCGGAAAAAGAGCGGATTTGATACAATAAAAGAAAAAAGCGGAACGGTAACGATTAATCTCTATCGTTCCGCTTTTTTTGCGGGATAAGAAAATTCTGTTTGACAAAATTTAGTTTGTTTAATTCTTCTGTTTAATGGTATATTATAGCATAAACAACACAAGAAATCCGTAAGGCGGAGTAATTGTATTGTCAGAATATCCCGAAAAACAATATTCACGTAAAGTCGAAAAAAGGAGGAAGTCCGGTGAATTACTGAGAGTTATCGGCGATAGTGGCGATTTGAAATACCGACAAACGTAAAATATACTGCTTTTCGGGAAGTTGAAAAGGAGAGATAATATATGAAATACAAATACAGTATATACAGACAGGGTGCGCTTATTGAGGAAAAGGATTTCGATGAAATAAAAACGATTAATTATTTTTGCGAGCTGTATGGAATTACATTGAATGAAAAGATTGAGGCAGAGATAAGGTCGGGCGAAATTTCGGAGGAAAGCATGAAGTTTTTATGCACTGAGCTCGGCATACATGAGTATACGGAGGACTTATACGGAATATGCAACAAGGCACTGGGCAGATACGAAAGAGAAGATTTATTCACAAATGATGACGGTATGAAAATAGGCAGTGACGCGGTGCATGCGGAGCAATATACAAGATTTGTGGGAAGCTTTGATTATTGGGATAAAAGAAAGGCAACGAGAAATCTTGACGGGGAGATTATGCTTTTATGCTTCGAGGTGCCGTTTATATGGGACATAAAGGCGGAGGAATTACCGAAAAATGCCGAAGTTGCAGCACAAAGACTTTCCGAGGCGGCAAAAGCGCTTTTAAGAGACGATATCGATTGGAAAAGCAGATTGGGATATTTGATAGGAGCGGAATTTGCGGCTGAGAGATGAGAGTATAGGTTAGTTTGAATTAATTAAGGGAACAGGTTTCACAAAATCTGTGGAATCTGTTCTTTTAATACGAAAAAAACAGAATACATACATGTGTGAAAAATCAACTGCAAAAAAGACTAAAAGTATTACAAATAGGTGGAATTTGCACCCGCATACGGTAGGTGGAGTTTTAGATACATACAGGATAAAATAGTATTAAGGAAGTGAATACAAATGATGTATGTAAATGCGGCAAAACAAATAAAGCTGTTGAGAATTAAGCATGACATGACTCAAGAAAAACTGGCAGAGGCGTTACATGTATCGCCGAAGTACATTTCGGCGGTTGAGACAAATTCAAAAAAAGCGTCACTGCTGTTTTACCGTGATGTGGCAAACTATTTTAAGGTGTCGTTTGACTATTTGTTTATTGACAGCTTAAGCGTGCGCAAGAATATTATTGTGGACAGCGTGGTTCTGAGAATGAGCTATATGAGTGAGGAAGAACAGAGATTTGTACTGAAGATTGTGGAAGAATTCGCACAGTACAGGGAAAGATGCATAGAGGAAAAGGAATAGGGCGGCACATGCGATACCCGGGGAAAAGCATATTCCCAATCGAAATGCAAAATTATGAAACATCCATGAATGTTCCAAGCCTAAGCAAGAGCCTTTTTGCGGTATAAACAAATCTATTTTGAAGCAAATCGGTTCGGAAAAGCTAAAAAATCAAAATATATGCTCAAATGGCTACATAAGAAAACAGGGCGGAGAATTTCGCCCTGTTTTGCCGTTTATCAAAAAATTACTTTTTCAAATTTATTGTCTTTTCGTATGCGGCTCCGACAGCGTTCATTACAGCAGAACGGAAAGCACGATCCTCAAGTGCCTGTACTCCGGCTATCGTTGTACCGCCGGGACTGCAAACTTCATCTTTTAAAAGACCCGGGTGCTTGCCGGATTTCGCCGCAAGCGTTGCCGAACCTATCAAGGCGTTGCAGGCATAATTAAGAGCCTTTGCGCGAGGTAAGCCGCATTTTACTCCGCCGTCCGCAAGCGCTTCGATAAACATATAAATCCATGCAGGGCTGCAACCGGTAAGACAGCTTGCCGCATCAATTAGGCTTTCGGGGATTTCGTCAAGAACTCCGGCGTATTTCAGTATGTCGCAAAATTCCGCCGTATCTCCCGCCGCTTCGTTTGAACAGAAAAGCACAATTCCGGCACCTACGGCTACAGGCGTATTTGGCATAATGCGGATTACGGGGTGTGCGGCGCCGGCAAAGTTGCAGATATCCGAGATTGATGTACCCGCAGCCATGGTAACGAGAATAAATTTATCGGTACGCTCTTGCAATATGGGCGCAATCTCATCAAACAAATTTTTTAACATCTGCGGCTTAACGCCGAGAAAAATGTATTTGGAATTTTTCACAACATCCGCATTTGATGTGTGAACGGCGCCGAGAGAACAGGCAACGTTTTTCGCCTTTTCGCCGTCGTGGTCCGAAAGAGCGAGCTGTTTCGGATTAATCGCTTCGGAAACAGCCGAGGCAAGTGCTCCGCCCATATTTCCGCATCCTATGAATCCTGCCAAATATTTCATAACAATATATCTCCTTTTTAAGGTTAACGTATCTGTCCGTTTCCATAAATTTTATATTTGTATGCGGTCAATTCGCGAAGTCCCATAGGCCCTCTTGCGTGAAGCTTTTGGGTGGAAATACCCATTTCGCATCCGAGACCGAATTCTCCACCGTCGGTGAAGCGTGTTGATGCGTTGTGATAAACACTGCCGGAATCAACGCTGTCCAAGAAAATCTCGGCATTTTCGGCATTTTCGGTGATTATGGCTTCGCTGTGGCCGGTGGAATGTTTGCCGATATGTTCGATTGCTTCATTTAAGCTGTCAACAACCTTTACGGCAAGGATGTAGTCTAAAAATTCGGTATCAAAATCATTTTCACCCGCCGCATCTCCATCGATTATCTCCGCGGCGCGTTCATCAAGTTTAAGCGTGACCTTGTCTTTGAAGCAATCCTTCAACATGGGCAGAAATGCGTTTGCGGCATTTTTGTGAACAAGACACACCTCACATGCGTTGCAGACCGACGGACGGCTGGTTTTTGCATTATTAACGATTTTTAATGCCTTGTCAAGGTCGGCCCCATCATCCACATAGATGTGGCATATGCCGGTGCCGGTTTGGATACATGGTACAGTGGCGTTTTCAAGGCACGTACTGATTAATCCATGTCCGCCGCGCGGAATTAAAAGGTCAACAAGACCGTTTGCCGTCATTATTTCACGCGCGCTTTCACGGGTTGTATCGCTGATTAAAGATATCAGATTTTCCGATATTCCACTGCTTGAAAGCGATTCTTTAAGCGCATCCACTATCGCTTTTGCGGAATTATAGGCTTCCTTTCCGCAACGCAGAACACAAGCGTTTCCGCTTTTAAAGGCAAGTGCCGCGGCATCCGATGTAACATTCGGGCGGCTTTCATAAATAATTGCAACCACGCCTATAGCGCAGGAAGTTTTTTTGATGACAAGTCCGTTAGGGTGAGTGTATTCTCCAAGAACTCTTCCGACAGGGTCGGGAAGTGACGCAACCGATACTATGCCATCTGCCATACCGCGTATACGCTCTTTAGTTAAAGTCAATCTGTCCAGCATAACTTCACTTATAACGCCGCGGCTTTTTTCGATATCCGCCGCATTGGCTTCAAGAATTTGAGGTGTGTGCGCTATCAGATTGTCCGCCATGAGGCGAAGCACGGAGTTTTTGCGCCCCTCGCTTAAAGCTTGCATGCTTTTCCATGCGGATTTTGTACTGGTAAGAATTTCTTTTGTGGTCATAATTTATCACTTCCTATTTGCAAGAAATTTTGTTCCGGCGGGCTTTCCGTCCACGATATCATACAAGACTTCCGGATTGCTTCCGTTAGCGATGACCATATCAATGCCGTTGAAATTTGCTTTTTCGGCGGCTTTGATTTTGGTTGACATTCCGCCCGTACCGAGTGTAGAACCCTTTCCGCCGGCTATTGCGTAAATTTCGGGAGTTATATCGGAAACCTCGCGTATAAGCTCGGCATTAACGTCCTTGTGCGGGTCGGCGGTATAAAGCCCGTCGATATCGGATAAAAGTATGAGCAAATCCGCATGAACGTTTACCGCAACGATTGCGGATAAGGTATCATTATCGCCGATTTCTATTTCCGCCGTAGAAACGGTATCGTTTTCATTAACAATCGGCAGAACGCCGAATTCCAAAAGACGGAATAATGTATTTTGGAAATTGCGGTTGCGGGTTTCGTTTTCAACATCAAGTCCCACAATCAAAATTTGAGCAACGGTGTGGTTGTATTCGGAAAAAAGCTTATCATAAGTATACATAAGCTCGCACTGACCGACAGCAGCCGCCGCCTGCTTTCCGGGAATATCCTCGGGGCGCGACGGCAGACAGAGCTTGCCCGCACCCATGCCGATAGCTCCGGAGGATACCAAAATTATTTCGTGTCCGCTGTTTTTTAAATCACTGAGAACCTTGCAAAGTTGCTCAACGCGGCGAATATTTATATTTCCGGTTTTGTGAGCGAGGGTTGAGGTTCCTACTTTTACGACTATTCGCATATTATTTCTCCTGTGCCTTCATTGAAAATTTATATTCGGTGATTGTGTCATATTTTTCACCCTGTCTCAATATCGGAGATGGGTAATGCGAATATTTAAGCGCGTTCGGGAAAACCTGTGTTTCGAGGCAGACAGCCGCGTGTTTTTTGTAAGAAACACCGTCCTTGCCGGTGCCGTCCACATCAAGCATATTTGATGTGTAAATCTGTACTCCCGGGCGATCGGTATAACATTCCATCAATATTCCGCTTAAATCGCCGGAAAGCTCGGCAAATTTTCTGTAGCCGGTGCCGTCGATGACAAAGTTGTGGTCATATCCGTCAAACAGGTGAATTTGTTCCTCGGAAGATGCAATATCATTGCCGATTGTTTTTCCGCGTCTGAAGTCAAATGCGGTGTCCTCAACCGACAGAACACGTCCGTCGGCAACACATTCGGGAGTGTTTGGTGTATAGAAACTGCTTGAAAGCTTCAAGGTGTGATTTTTGACCGTTCCCGAGGTGTGACCGTTTAAGTTGAAATAGCTGTGGTTGGTCATATTCAAAACTGTATCGGCATCACATGTGCCCTCATAATGAATTTTAAGGGAATTATCTTTGGTAAGCGTATATGTAACTTTTACCTCCGCATTTCCCGGAAAGCCCTCTTCGCCGTCGGGAGAAGTGAGCGAAAGTATAAGCTGCGGCTCATCGCCGTCAACCGCTTCAGCGTTCCAAATCTTTGCGTTAAAACCGCACATTCCGCCGTGCAGATTGTTATTTCCGTCATTGGCGGCAAGAGGATAGATTTTGCCGTTTAAGGTGAATTTGCAGTGTTCGATTCTGTTGGAATTACGTCCGATAAGTGCACCGAGATAATTTCCCGAAAGATATGCCGCAGAATCGCTTCTCCCCAAAACAACATCAGTTCCGTTAAAAACAAGACTGCGGATAATTCCGCCCAAATCCAGTATTTCTGCGGTTAACCCCTGTTGATTGTCCAGTATATATACGGTAATTGTACCGTTTTCGTTTTTTTCAAATTCTCTTTTTGTTATCATAATTTATAAACCTTCCTTTTTGGATTATATCATTATATGATTTTGTCCCTAACATTTCAAACTTTAAAATCAGTGTACGACTGAAATGACATCGTTTAGCTTTGATGAATTCATTATAGCATAAAGAATTTAACATTTCAATAGCTAAAGTATGTCATATCCGTAAATTACCGCTGTTTTCCTCTATCAAAGATTTTGATTAAATCCGCCGTATGGATTTGTGTCGTTAAATCCGAAAATATCATAATCCTTGCCTCTGCCGCTTATTTCAAGATACATCTGCGCGATGGTTGCCTCAATATAAGGATTAAGCAGGAGATTTCCGATACAGCATGTGAAATTGGCAACGATATACCATCCGATAAAGGATAAAAGTAGCTTTGCGTATGCAAATTTATTGCCGACCATCATTTCCTTGCTTTTTGCTATTGTCTTGCGGGGCGGCATGTGCGGGTCATCGGCGAGGATGTATTCGGTAAGAATATACTGAAACTCTTTGATAATAGCCGGTATTGAAAATATAAGTGTTGCGGCTAAAAGAAGCACCATCATTGAGGAAAGGGAAATTGCCGCGGATACCGAGTCGTTTTGGATTGCCGGCACGAGATTTTCTATTTTTTCATAAAGGTCGAATTTCCAAAATGCAACAGCAATGGGAATAAGGCTTATAAGCGACCACAAGAAAATATAAAGTCTCTTCAAAAGAATGGTAATAACCACATTTTTGTACCCGTTTTTGAAAGGATACAAAAGGTTTTCAAGATTTGTGTTGCCGTCTGCCGAACAGAGCATAAAATACTTAAGCCCTACGCGCAGGGGAGATACAATAAGCAAAATAAGCGCAATACTTGCAATAACCCCGAGCCCGATTACGGCAAAGATTGCGGCAACACGAATATGCGACATTGCGGAAAGGTTAAGTCCGTTTATGCGTCTGAGCGTTATGCCGAAACCGCCGCTTCCTATAAGATTAACGGCAAAGCATGCGATAAATGTCATAAAAAATGAACGCGCGAGAACTGCTTTTGCACGTGTTTTAAGTGTTTTTCTGTCAAACATAGATTCATCCTCCGACTTTAAGAATATATTTTAATAAGTATAGCACTTTTTGCGGAGCATTTCAATAAAAAAACGGAAAATTTCCGATATGAGGGAAAATTATACCGCAAGTGTGCGGCAGTGGTTGACATAAAGTATGAATTTTTGACAAATTATCTTGACTAAATGGAAAAAAACTTCTATAATATATGATAATATCGAGGTGATTGAATTATGAAATTTAAAATGGGTGTTGATGTAGGTTCCACTACAGTAAAGGCGGTTGTTTTTGATGAAAACGGCGAAATGCGTTTCGCGGAATATATGCGTCATTATTCAGATATACAGAGCACAGTGCTGTCCCTTTTTGAAAAAATCAAGGATGAACTGGGAGATATCGAGCCGAGCGTGACAGTTACGGGCTCGGGCGGACTTTTATTGTCAAAAATGCTGGAGCTCCAATTTGTTCAGGAGGTTATTGCGACCAAACAGGCTGTAAGCGAGCTTTTGCCGGAAACCGATGTGGTTATCGAGCTGGGCGGGGAAGATGCAAAAATTTTGTATTTATCAGGTGGACTTGAACAGAGAATGAACGGTACCTGCGCCGGCGGAACCGGTTCTTTTATCGACCAGATGGCGATTCTTTTAAAAACGGATGCCGCGGGTCTTAATGAATTGGCGGAGAAACATGAGAACATTTATCCTATCGCCGCAAGGTGCGGTGTGTTCGCGAAATCCGATGTACAGCCCCTTTTGAACGAGGGTGCAAAGCGCGAGGATATAGCTGCGTCTATTTTGCAAGCGGTGGTAAATCAAACTATTTCGGGATTGGCTCAGGGACGTCCAATAAAAGGAAATATAGTTTTTCTGGGCGGGCCGCTTCACTTTTTGCCGAGCCTGAGAAAACAGTTTGAGGAAACTCTTGCAGACAGTGCCGAAAGCTTTTTCGCACCGGAAAATGCTCAGCTCTACATTGCCATAGGGGCGGCTTTAGTGAGAAACACCCAAACCGTAAGTTTGGCGGGGCTGATAGAAGGTCTGAAGAACGCACCGAATGTGGATGCGGAAATAACGAGAATGAGACCGCTGTTTAAAACTCCCGATGAAAAGAATGAGTTTTTTGAACGTCACAGCCTGGCAACGGCGAAGAGGGGCGATATTTCAAAAGCCCATGGCGAAACTTTTTTGGGACTTGATGTGGGTTCTACCACAATCAAGGCAGTGCTGATTGATAAAGACGGAAAAATTCTGTTTGATTATTATTCGAAAAATGAAGCAAGTCCGATAGCTATGGCGCTGACAATTCTGAAAAAGCTCTATGCGAGTTTGCCGGAGGAGGCATTTGTTGCAAACGCATGCTGTACCGGATACGGCGAGGATTTGATGAAAACCGCACTCAGAATTCCTGAGGGAGAAATCGAAACCATAGCACACTATAAGGCGGCGGATTTCTTCTTGCCCGGTGTTGATTTCATAATCGACATAGGCGGTCAGGATATGAAGTGTATGAAGATACAGGAGGGTGTAATCGACTCCATTATGCTGAATGAAGCCTGTTCTTCAGGATGCGGTTCGTTTATACAGACCTTTGCCGAGAGCTTGGGATATTCCGCAGAGGATTTTGCACAAACGGCGCTTTCAAGCGAAAGCCCGGTGGATTTGGGTACAAGATGTACGGTATTCATGAATTCGCGCGTGAAACAGGCTCAAAAGGAGGGTGCAACGGTAGGCGATATTTCAGCGGGACTTTCCTATTCGGTTGTCCGTAATGCGCTTTATAAGGTTATAAAACTGCGTGATCCGGCGCTTATGGGAGAAAAAGTCGTTGTTCAAGGAGGAACCTTTAACAATAATGCTATTCTGCGCGCATTTGAGCTTGTATCCAAAAAACAGGTTATAAGACCGGACATTGCGGGGCTTATGGGGGCTTTTGGTTCTGCATTGATTGCGCGAGACAGATATTCGGGAGAAAAAGCCGATATCCTCCGAAAGGATGAGATTGACAGCTTTAAGTTCAGCGGAACATCGGTTAGATGCGGAAAATGCTCCAATCGTTGCCGATTGACGGTTACAAATTTTGAGGGTGGAAGAAAATTCATTTCGGGAAACCGCTGTGAAAAAGGTGCCGGCGGAAAAGAAGTTAAGAACGATTATCCGGATTTGTTTGAATATAAATACAACCGCGCATTTGATTACACTCCGATTAGCAAGGATGAGGCAAAACGGGGCGTTATCGGTATTCCGCGAGTTTTGAATATGTATGAAAACTATCCTCTGTGGTTTACATTTTTCACTAAACTTGGATTTTCAGTAAAGATTTCGCCGCATTCCACGCATGCGGTGTATGAACAGGGAATAGATTCGATACCGTCTGAGTCGGCATGCTATCCGGCAAAAATGGTTCATGGGCATATCAAATGCCTGCTTGATGAGGGAGTTAAAAATATTTTCTACCCATGCGTTCCGTATGAGCAGATAGAGTACGCGGGAGCGGGAAATCACTATAATTGCCCGATTGTAACCTCTTATCCCGAGGTAATACGCAATAATATGGATGAGCTTCGGGGCGAAGGCATGAATTACATGTACCCCTTTGTAAACCTTGAAAACAAACCTTCGGTTGAAAAGCAGATGTACGAAACGTTAAAGAGCTTCGGTATAAGCAAGGGGGAAGTACATGAAGCATTAGCGGCGGGATTTGAAGAGCTGGAAAGATATAAAAATGATATACGTAAAAAAGGCGAGGAAACGATTTTGTGGCTGGAGAAACACAATAGGCGCGGGATTGTTCTTGCGGGCAGACCGTATCACGTTGACCCGGAGATAAATCACGGAATACCTCGGCTTATAACATCGCTGGGATTTGCGGTTTTGAGCGAGGATTCGGTTGCGCATTTGGGACAGCTGAAACGCGATATCCGTGTTGTTGACCAGTGGGCGTATCATACTCGTCTTTATGAGGCGGCGGCAGAGGTTATAAAGAATAATCGTCTGGAGCTGGTACAGCTTAATTCTTTCGGATGCGGATTGGATGCGGTTACAACCGATCAGGTGCAGGAAATTTTGCAATCCAATCAAAGAATATATACCGCATTGAAAATCGATGAAGTTTCGAATTTGGGAACGGCAAGAATCAGAATACGTTCATTAAAGGCGGCGGTAAATGAACGCGACAGCGGAAACTTTGTGCCCCGTGAGGTGGAACCTTATACAATAAACAAGGTGCCGTTTACAAATGCGGAAAAAGCGAAGCATACTCTTGTGTTCCCACAGATGAGCCCGGTGCATTTCCGCTTGTTTGAGGCGGTTTTGAATGTGCATGGATATAATGCAATTGTGCTGGATTCGGTATCTCCATCCGATGTGGAAGCGGGGCTTAAGAGCGTAAACAATGACGCATGTTATCCGTCAATCCTTGTTGTGGGACAGCTTTTAAACGCTTTTGCCGAGGGCAAGTGCGACCCTGATAACACGACTTTAATGATAACTCAAACGGGAGGCGGATGCCGTGCCACAAACTATATTGCGTTTTTGAGAAAAGCGCTGAAAGAGGCGGGATATTCCAATGTACCGGTTTTGAGCCTTAATCTCTCGGGTCTGGAGAACAATCCGGGATTCAAACTGACACTGAGTCTTGTAAGCGACTTGATAAAAGCGTGCGTTATCGGAGACTTGCTCCTCACATTACTTCTTGCGACAAGACCCTATGAGCTTGATACCGGGGAAACAAACAAGGTTTACCGCAAATGGCTGGGCGGAGTGTATTCCAAAATAGTTAAACGCGAAAAATTCAGCTACAGGAAGATAATTGACGAAATTATAGCGGATTTTGATGCTGTAGCGGTAGATACCGGTGCAAGAAAACCGCAGGTCGGCGTTGTGGGCGAAATTTTGGTTAAATTCCATCCCGGTGCAAATAATAACATAATCGAGGTTATAGAGCAAGAAGGCGGAGAGGCTGTTATGCCGGGACTTTTGGACTTTATGATGTACTGTTTCTATAATTCCAACTTTAAAAGCGAGCATTTGGGACAAAAGAAATCCTCTGCGGCAATCTGTAATATGGGAATATGGGCACTTGAAAAATACCGCAGGCATATGAAAAAGGCGTTGTCGGCAAATCCGAAATACGCAAAGCGCGCTCCGACCCACATTTCGGAGATTGCGGAAGGCGCAAAGAGTATTCTTCAGCTGGGACACTCAACCGGAGAGGGATGGTTTCTTACCGGCGAGATGATTGAGCTGATAAAGAACGGAGTTACTAATATAGTGTGTGTTCAGCCTTTCGCGTGTTTACCCAATCACGTAACGGGAAAGGGTGTTATAAAGGAAATACGCCGTCAGTATACGGAAGCGAATATTGTTGCGGTGGATTATGATCCGGGCGCAAGCGAGGTTAATCAGCTGAACAGAATTAAGTTGATGATTGCCGTTGCATTTGAAAAGCTGGAAAAGCAGGCGGAGGAAGCGGAAGCCGCGGCAAGAGGTGCAGTTAGCCGAAAAAGAAACGCGGAGAAGCAGTATTCGAAAAAAATATAACAATAAAACACCGGAGGGTATGCGCGGCAGAGCTTGTATGCTTAATGCACGTATGCCGTCCGGTTTTTGCGATGTTCCGATAATCTATTGACCTTTTATGTGTTTTTGTGGTATAATGGATTCAATAAAGGTGAAAACAGCAACAAGCTTCTCTTGTCCCCAATGTACAAGAAACGATTTACGGGAGCAATTTAAGGGAAATATACCGCGGCAGACAGTATATTGAGGATTAAAAAGCATTTTATCTGCGGTGGACACCGCAATTTTATATACTTGCAGTATGAGGTGTTTGATATGATAAGAAAGTCACTGATATCGCTTATTCACGCGGCGGCATCCATTCAGCGCTGGAATGACCACATACGGCCTTGGAACGGATTCTCCGAGCTGGATAAGCAAGCACATAAAATGGTGTATGCATACGTCTTGGCAAAATGTGAGGGTGACGGAAATTATGATGCACTCAAGCTTTTGGAGGGAGGCATTTTCGAATTCTTGCATCGAATTGTTATGACGGATATAAAACCGCCGGTGTATCATCTGCTTATGAAAGAAAAGGGCGAGCAGCTGAATACATGGGTTCTGGACGGCTTAAAGGGTATGGTAGAGGGTCTCGGAGGCGGATTTTATGACAAAATGTGCCGATACTTTGCGGAGGAATCCTATGCCAAAAAGGAAAAACAGATATTAAAGGCGGCACATTATTTTGCAACAGGCTGGGAATTTGAGATAATTTATCCGCAGAACAAGCACACCTACGGGATTGAGCAGGTGAAGCAGGAAGTGGAAAGCGGTCTTGCCGAGTGCAATACATTCGGCGGATTTGAAAAATTTTCGGAAGATGCTAAACTAAAGGAATTTTTGTCCCTTATAGGCAAGCTTCGATACCAACAGAGGTGGTCAAGAGCGGTAAGAACGCCGCAGACTTCGGTTATGGGGCATATGCTGATAGTTGCCATTATGTCATATTTTACCTCGCTTGAGTGCGGTGCATGCGAAAAGCGTTTGACCGATAATTTTTTCGGAGGGCTTTTTCATGATTTACCCGAGGTGCTCACACGCGATATAGTGTCTCCGGTAAAAAATTCCGTGCAAGGGCTTGACCATATCATAAGCGGAATTGAGGAAGAGCAGATGAAACGCGTGATTTTCCCACTGGTTACGGAGGAAATACGTAAAGAACTTGAATTTTATACCCATGATGAATTTTCCTCAAAAATTGCGCTGGACGGAAAAATCATAAAGACGACTTCGGATGAGATAAATGCAAGGTATAACAGTGATGAATTTGCCCCGATTGACGGAGAGCTTATACGCGGGTGTGACCACTTGTCGGCATATCTTGAAGCATATTTGTCAATAAAATACGGTATAACATCAGAACAGATACAGGAGGGATATCACAGCCTGTTCCGCGGATATGAGAACAGAATTATCGGTTCTGTGGATTTCGGACAGCTGTTTGATTATTTCAGAATATGATTAAAGAAAAAAAAGAATTATCGCCGGAGGAAGCAAAGGAAAAGGCGCTCAGACTTTTGGAGTATCGTTCACATTCCGAAAAGGAGCTTGAACGTAAGCTCGTTGCCGCGGGCGCGGTGCGAGAGGACTTACCGCCCATAATGGATTTTTTAAAGGAATACGGATTTTTGGACGATACGGATTATGCAAAACGCCTTGCAAGGGATTTGCACAATTTAAAAAAGTTCGGAAAAAGGCGAATTTCGGCTGAGCTGAAGCAAAAGGGAATAAGCGGTGACGCTTTGGAGGAGGCTCTTTCGGAATTGGAGTTTGAAGAGGAGGACATGTTGCTACCACTTATGGAAAGAAAAATTGGCAGTGATTTCGATAAAAAGAACGTAGACAGGGCAATACGGTATTTTCTGTATCGCGGCTACGGATTTGACGATATAAAAGCATGTATAGATAAGTTGAAAACAGATTTTTTTGAGGATTGAAAGGAAAGACAGAATGAAGATAGGAATGGTTTCACTCGGGTGTCCGAAAAATCAGACCGATGCGGAAACGATGCTCGGAATTTTGATTGAAAAAGGACACACTGCCGTACAAAACCCGGAGGATGCCGAGGTTATAATTGTCAATACCTGCGGTTTTATCGAGCCGGCGAAGCAGGAGTCCATTGATACCGTTTTGGAAATGGCGGAATACAAAAAGGCGGGCAATTGTCGTTTGCTTATAATGACGGGATGTCTTGCGGAAAGATATCACGACAGTATAAAAGAGGAGCTTCCTGAAGTTGATGCGGTTTTGGGCGCTGGGGATTATGACAAAATATCCGATGTTATAGAACAGGCGGATGCGGGAGAATATGTTTGTCTTTGGGGACACCAAAACTGTGAGATTCCGGAAAATTTGCCGAGAGTTTTGACTACCGCACCACACAGTGCGTATTTGAAAATCGCCGACGGATGCGATAATAACTGCACATATTGCGCGATACCGATGATAAGGGGTCACTTCAGAAGCAGAAGGATGGAGGATATTATTGCCGAAGCGGAGGAGCTGTGCCGGAACGGCGTTAAGGAGCTTATAGTGATTGCACAGGACACAACCCGCTACGGAGTGGATTTGTACGGGGAGTATTCACTGGATAAACTGCTTAAGGAACTTTGCGAAATTGATGGCGTGCATTGGATACGTGTGCATTATCTTTATGCGGAGGCGATAACCGATTCACTGATTGATGTTATGGCGGAAAATGGAAAAATCTGCCGCTATATCGATGTGCCGATTCAGCATATAAACGATGATGTACTGCGCAGAATGGCGCGCCGCACAAACCGAAAGGAAATCGAGGAGAAAATCAGAAAAATCAGAGAAAAAATGCCGGATGCGGTAATCCGCACATCGATTATTGCGGGCTTTCCGGGAGAAAGCGATGAGCAGTTTGAAGAGCTGTATGACTTTGTGGAAAAAATAAAGTTTGACAGAATGGGTGTTTTTGCATATTCCAGGGAGGAGGACACCCCGGCGGCAAACTTTTCGGAGCAGATTCCCGAGGAGGTCAAGGAGGAAAGGCGTGGCAGACTTATGGAACTGCAGCAGAAAATATCTCTTGAAAAGAACAGAGAAAAAACAGGAACCGAAATTGAGGTACTTTGCGAGGGATATGATGATGAAAATTACATGTACTTCGGAAGAAGCCGCGCAGACAGTATAGGAGTGGACTCTACGGTGTATTTTGCCGCAGAGGATGAGGTTGAAATCGGAAGCTTTGTGCGTGTGGAAATTTTGGATGCGGATGAATACGATTTGACGGGAAAACAGATTGATTGATAGGAAAAAGTTCTGTTTTCGGGAAAGAGGAGGAATTTATATGAATCTTGCAAATAAATTAACTGTTTTAAGAGTTATCATGGTGCCTATATTTATGGCGTTTTTGATGCTGTACGACTCGGCAAGTCCGAATAATGCATATATAACATGCGCATTGGTGCTTTTTATTGCGGCATCCCTTACCGATACTTTGGACGGATATATAGCGAGGTCGCGCAATATGATTACCGATTTCGGAAAATTCATGGACCCGCTGGCGGATAAAATGCTGACAACGGCGGCGTTCTTGGGATTGATGAGCTTCGGAAGAGCCTCGGCTTGGGCGGTTATGCTGATTCTGACAAGAGAATTCATTGTTGCTGGAATACGATTGTCAGCGGTCGGCGAGGGCAGAGTGATTGCGGCATCGATATGGGGTAAAATGAAAACGGTGTTTCAGATGGTAGCCATTATTGCGGCAATAATTTTGATGTATCCGATTTGCCCGGAGAGTACAGCTGTACTGATAACGGATATTTTGGTATGGCTTTCGGCAGTGGTTACGGTAATTTCGGGAGCGGATTACGTTATTAAAAATATAGATGTTATCAAGGAAGCAAAGTAGATGAAAAGAATTGTAAGCAGAGTCAGAAAAGCGGTAGAGGACTACGATATGATTTCGGACGGAGACAGAGTGGGTGTGGGAGTTTCCGGCGGAAAGGACAGCCTTGTCCTTTTGGGAGCACTTGCCAACCTTTCAAGATATTATCCGAAAAAATTTACTGTGGTGGGTCTTACCTTGGACATGGGATACAACTCGGATTATTCCGCAATCAGAAAATATTGCGAGGAGCTTGGGGTTGAGTATGTAGTAAAAAACACAAATATCAAGGAAGTGGTATTTGATGTGCGCAAGGAGGAAAATCCGTGTTCGCTGTGTTCAAAACTCAGGCGCGGAGCTCTTAATGATTTGGCAATCGAGCAGGGGTGCAGAAGCGTGGCACTGGGACATCACAATGATGATGTTTTGGAAACATTCCTTTTGAGCCTGTTCTATGAGGGAAGAATCAATTGCTTTTCTCCGGTTACATATCTTGACCGAACCGACCTGTACTCAATACGCCCGATGATTTATGTTCGCGAGGGGGATATAAAAAGTGTGGCTAAGCGTTTGGAGATACCGGTTCTTAAGAGTTCATGCCCGGCGGACGGAAACACAAAGAGAGAAGAAATTAAAAACATTATTTCCGGCTTGGATAATTCGGTAAATGCGGGATTGAAAAAACGTCTTTTCACCGCAATTCAGACAAGCGGAATTGACGGCTGGAAACGGGCGGGAGCTTCGTGTAAGAAAAAAACAGAGCTTGGGGGTTTTTGAGATGCTGTCAAAAGCATATTCAGTCGGACTTTTGGGAATTGACGGCTTTGCCGTTACAGTGGAAGCAGATATTACAGGAGGATTGCCGGCATTTGATATTGTGGGACTTCCCGATACTGCGGTAAGAGAATCAAAGGAGCGCATACGTTCGGGAATAAAGAATTCGGGATACGTTTTTCCGTCAAAAAAGCTGATTATAAATCTTGCACCGGCGAATTTCAGAAAAGAGGGTGCCGGATACGATTTACCGATGGCGGTTGCGGTACTTGCGGCAACGGGACAAATAGGAATACCCGCCGAGGATACCGTATTTATAGGTGAGCTGTCGCTGGACGGAAGCGTGAATCATGTATCGGGCGTTTTGCCTATGGTGATTGCCGCGTATACAAAAGGGTTTAAAAATTTTTTTGTTCCGTCGTCGGATGCAAAGGAAGCGGCGGTGATAGAGGGTGCGAACATCTATCCCGTATCCGACTTGGGCGGACTTTGCCGTCACCTTAACGGGGAGGAAGAAATCGAAAAATATACGGTGGATGTAAGTGAACTTTTTGATTCCGTACAAAATACACTTCTTGATTTTTGTGACGTAAAGGGACAGGAGAGCGCAAAAAGAGCGCTGGAGGTAGCGGCGGCGGGAAACCATAACGTTCTGCTCATCGGCTCGCCCGGTACAGGTAAGACGATGCTGGCACAGCGTATGCCGTCCATATTACCGGATTTATCTTTTGAAGAGGCGCTTGAAGTTTCAAAAATTCATTCGATTGCGGGGGCGCTTCCGCAGGATACACCACTTATTACGCACAGACCTTTCAGAAATCCTCATCACACGATTTCGTCGGCGGGACTTTCGGGTGGGGGCAGTGTACCGAGACCGGGAGAGCTGTCGCTTGCGCATAACGGTGTGCTGTTTTTGGACGAGCTTCCGGAATTTAAAAGAGATGTTTTGGAAGTTATGCGTCAGCCACTTGAGGACGGACGAGTGACGATTTCGCGAGTAAACGCAACGTTGACCTACCCTTGCAATATGATGCTGATAGCAAGCATGAATCCGTGCAAGTGCGGATATTTGGGCGATGCGAACAGAAAATGTACCTGTACGCCGGCGCAGATAAATCAGTATCATTCGCGTATTTCCGGTCCGCTTTTAGACAGAATCGATATTCAGGTTGAAGTTGCAAGCGTTGATTATAAGGATTTGAGCAGTATGGAGAAGGGTGAAACTTCATCCGAAATCAAGAAAAGAGTTAATGAGGCAAGACAGATACAGCGGGAACGCTATAAGGCATACGGAATTTACTCCAATGCACAGCTTACGGCGGGTATGCTGAATGAATTCTGCCGTCTCGGCGAGACGGAAAACAATATTTTGAAAATGGCTTTTGACCGATTGGGATTATCGGCGAGGGCACATTCGAGAATTTTGAAGGTGGCGAGGACGATAGCGGATCTTTCCGGAGAACGTGACATTTCATCGGCGCATATTGCCGAGGCAATACAATATCGCAATTTGGACAGAAAATTTTTCGGATAATCCTTTTGAAAGAACGAATATCACCGATAAAAAAGCGGCACATTGTCGAGATATGCATAAAAGAAAAAAGGGGACATAAAAAAACCTTTACAAATTCACTGAAATGTAATATAATTAAGAAAACAAAGAAAAACCAAAAAAAACAAAATTTTACGGAGGTAAATGTGATGTATAAATCAGATTTTGAAATCAAAAAAGAAATTTGTGAAATCGGCAGAAGAATTTACAACGACGGATTCGTTGCCGCAAATGACGGTAATATTTCCGTTAAGGTAGACGATGACACATTTTTCGCTACACCTACCGGCGTATCAAAGGGTTACATGACACCCGATATGATTTGTAAGGTGGACGGAAAAGGCAACTTAAAGGAACCTAACAACTGGAAGCCGTCATCTGAATTCAAGATGCACCTTAAGGTATATCAGGAAAGACCCGACGTAAACGCTGTTGTTCATGCTCACCCTCCGATTGCTACTTCTTTTGCTATCGCGGGCATTGCACTGGACAAGCTTATCATGCCGGAAGCTATTATCTTCTTGGGAGCTGTTCCGATTGCGCAGTACGGTACTCCGTCAACAATGGAAATTCCGGAATCACTTCAGCCTTACATACAGGATTATGATGCAATCCTTTTGGCAAACCACGGTGCGCTGTCTTTCGGCTGTGACCTTAATACCGCATTCTTCAGAATGGAATCCACAGAATTTTACGCAAAGCTTTTGTATTATTCGACAATGCTAGGCGGTGCTAAGGAAATTCCTTGCGGCGAGGTTAAGAAACTTATCGATTTGAGAAAGCAGTTCGGCGTTTCGGGTAAGCACCCGTTGGAAAAGCTTTGTCCGGGATGCTATGAGGACGGCACATGCGATTTATCGCCGGAGGAAGCAAATAAGAAATTCGGAAAAGAAAGTTCGGCAGCATACCATGGCTTTAAGCCGCTGGATTCACAACTCAAATATTATAAAGAGCATGGCGAGCACTGCTCATCCGGCTCAAATGATGTCGATATCGAGGCGATCGTTGCCGAAGTAACAAAAAGAGTTATGGAAAAGTACGGTAAATAATGAGTAAGCTTTATACAGGCTCGGGTGACGAGGGTTATACCGATACATTCGGCGGAGAAAGGGTTTTGAAATCGGATGCCATGATTGAATTGATTGGCACGCTGGACGAATTTTCCGCAGTGCTCGGTGTGGCAAAGGTGCACACGCAAAATGCTGAGCTGAAAGAGAATATGGAGTATATTCAAAAGCAGCTAATCGGTGTTATGGGAGAGCTTTCCGGAGGAAAAATATTTGCATGTGAGAATGGGATTCACACAGCCGAGGAGATGACGGACAGGTATTGCGAGGGCTTTGACGGATTTGTGATTTCTGGCATAAATTCGGTGTCGGCATTTTTGAATCTTGCGCGGTGTGTTGTACGCAGAGCGGAGCGCGTTGCGGCAAAACTTTATGTTGACGGGAAAATAAGAAAAACAATGCTTTCATATCTGAACAGAATGAGCGACCTTATCTATGCCATGAGCCGCCGAGCTGAAAATGAATAAAACGTGAAAGGAAATTATCTATGAATATTAATGAAAATGAAATTTCCGAGATTGTCAAAAACGTGCTGTCCGAAATGGGAACGGAAAAAGCTCCGAAAAGAAAACAGCTGGGAGTTTTTGACACAATGGAGGAGGCACTTGCCGAGGTAAACAAAGCATATACGCTTTTCCGCCATTATAATAAGGAACAAAGGGAGAACATTATCCGCGAAATCAGAAAACTTACACACGCTGAGGCGGAGATTATGGCTGAAATGGCTGTGAAAGAAACAAGGATGGGTAATGTTTATCATAAAATCTTGAAACATCATCTGGTTGCGGATAAAACTCCGGGAACAGAGGACCTTGAATGTAAGGCGCTGTCGGGGGACAGAGGCTTGACACTGGTGGAAATGGCGCCATACGGAATTATCGGTGCGATTACACCATCAACAAATCCGACATGTACGGTAATTTGCAATAGCATAGGTATGCTGGCGGCTGGCAATGCGGTTGTGTTCAACACTCACCCTCATGCCAAGGAATGTTCCTGCTATGCGGTTGATTTGGTAAACCGTGCCGTTTTGGCGGCAGGCGGACCGGAAAATATAGTGGTTACCGTCAAAAATCCTACCATGAAATCGTCCGATACCATGGTAAATCATCCGTCGGTAAAAATGCTTGTTGCAACGGGCGGTCCGGGTGTTGTTAAAATGCTTCTTTCAAGCGGAAAGAAAGCAATCGGCGCCGGTGCGGGAAATCCGCCGGTCATCGTGGATGAAACAGCGGATATCCGAAAAGCGGGCAAGGACATTATCGACGGCTGTACTTTTGACAACAATCTTCCGTGTATTGCGGAAAAGGAATGTTTCGTGGTAAACAGCGTTGCCGACAGCCTGATAAGCGAAATGCAAAAAAACGGTGCATATCTGATAAACAGCACTCAGGTAAGAGCGCTTGAGGATATAGTTTTGGTGGATGTTCCGGCTAAAAATCCGTCGGAAGCGCCGAAAAAGACAATAAACAAAAATTGGGTAGGACGTGACGCCAAAAAGATATTGGCTGAAATCGGAATTAAGGCGGAGGAAAATGTACGCTGTATAATATGCGAAACGGAATTTTCTCAGCACTTTGTTCAGGAAGAGCTTATGATGCCGATATTGCCTATCGTAAGATGTGACACATTTGAACAGGCTCTGGATATGGCGGTTAAGGCGGAACACGGAAACAGGCACTCCGCGCATCTTCATTCCAAAAATGTTGACCGCATGACAGCATACGCAAAGGCAATCTGCACAACTATTTTTGTGAAGAACGCACCGAGCTATGCGGGAATAGGCTTCAACAGTGAGGGACATACAACCTTTACGATTGCGGGTCCCACAGGTGAGGGAATAACCTCCGCAAGAAGCTTTACAAGACAGAGAAGATGTGTGCTGGTGGACAGTCTGTCAATTATATAGAAAGGACGAAATTGCCATGACAATAAATGAAAACGAAATTGCAAAGCTTGTGCAATCGGTTTTGGCTGAAATGAGCGGCGGAGCTGCTCACGAAAAACCGGTTGAGCAGGCAAGAGCAAATACAGCGGTTGCGGCGGGAATACCGTCAAAAGCAAGAGTTGCTGTTTTAACAGACCTTGAAAAGGTTGAAATCAAGGAATATCCGATTCCCGAGGTTGGTGATGATGATATACTTGTAAAGGTTGAGGGCTGCGGTATCTGCGGAACGGACGCTCACGAGTATAAGCGTGACCCATTCGGACTTATCCCGGTTGCACTGGGACATGAAGGTACCGGAGAAATCGTAAAAATGGGTAAAAATGTTAAGGTAGACAGCGCCGGAAAGCCGCTTGCTATCGGCGATAAAGTTGTTACCTGCATGATATTTAAGGATAATCCGGACATCACGATGTTTGACCTAAACAAACAGAATGTCGGCGGTGCGGATGTTTACGGATTGCTTCCGGATGATGATATTCACTTAAACGGCTGGTTCTCGGATTACATATTTATAAGAGGTGGCTCAACGGTATTTAACGTAAGTGATCTTGACCTTGATTCGAGAATTTTGATTGAGCCGTGTGCGGTATTGATTCACGCGGTTGAGCGTGCAAAGACAACCGGAATATTGAAATTTAACTCAAGAGTTGTTGTTCAGGGTTGCGGACCTATCGGACTAATCTGTATTGCTGTTCTGCGTACAATGGGTATCGAAAATATTGTAGCTGTGGACGGAAACGAGCAGAGACTTGCATTTGCTAAGAGAATGGGTGCGGATAACACCGTTAATTACAACAACTTTAAGGGAATAGATGCACTTTCGGGTGCTGTTAAGGATGCAATGGGCGGATATCTTGCGGATTTTGCATTCCAGTGTACCGGTTCACCGGTTGCGCACAGCAATATTTATAAGTTCATCCGTAACGGCGGCGGACTTTGCGAGTTGGGCTTTTTCATCAACGGCGGAGATGCAACGATTAATCCGCACTTTGATATATGCTCAAAAGAAATAACAACGGTAGGTTCATGGGTGTACACGCTTCGTGATTATGCAACAACCTTTGATTTCTTAAAGAGAGCGAATGCTATCGGTCTGCCTATGAAAGAGCTGATAACTCACAAGTTTGGACTTGATGATATGAACGAGGCATATAAGACAAACCTTGCTCAGGCAGGACTTAAGATTGCTTACGTTGCCGAAAAATAATTTGCGAGAGAGGTTGAAATAGTATGCCGGACGCAATTGGTATAGTAGAAATGTTTGGATTTACCGCGGCGATGGTAGCGGCGGATGCGGCGGCAAAGGCCGCAGACGTTAAGATTATCGCAATAGATACCAACAAGCCCGCAAACGCGGATAAAGAGGAGGTTCCTCTTATAACCGTAGTTAAAATACAGGGTTCGGTATCGGCAGTAACGGCGGCTGTGGATGCGGCGGCGGATGCGGCGGACAGAGTTACGCACCTTATTCAAAAGCATATAATAGCACGCCCGACAGATGATACGCAGAAAATGGCGGAGCGCACAAGCGTCGGACGTGACAAGGTAGGGCATATCAAAAATAATGCCTAAACCATAATCTTATGATATGAAAGAAAGGAAAAAATAAAATGGAAGCATTGGGAATGATTGAAACAAGAGGCTTAACAGCTTCAATAGAAGCGGCAGATGCTATGACAAAAGCCGCAAACGTTACTTTGGTCGGAACAGAGAAAATCGGTTCGGGTCTCGTATCTGTTATCGTAAGAGGAGATGTAGGTGCCGTTAAGGCGGCTGTTGAAGCAGGGGCTCAGGCGGCTTCAAGACTCGGTGAGTTGGTTGCGCAGCACGTAATTCCGCGTCCCCACGGCGATGTTGAGAAAATTTTGCCGTCAATCTAAAATTATACTGTAGGAGAGGACAAGAGTTATGGATTTTTCTCTTGGATTTGTTGAAGTATCCGCATTGGGTCATGCAATTATGATGCTCGATGAGATGCTGAAAGCGGCAGATGTTGAATTTGTCGCTGTAGAAAGAAAGCTGGGCGGCAGATTGGTAACAATCGTTGTACGCGGCAGTATTTCTTCGGTCACCGCTTCGGTTGAAGCAGGCAGAAGATTCGCCGAGGGTATCGGATGTCTTAAGTCTGCCGAGGTAATAGCAAGACCGCATCCGGAGATTCTGAAGTTCTTGCATATTGAAAATGAGCTTGAGAACAAGGATGAGGCAGAGTCTAAAAAAGCGGAGAGTAAAAAGCCGACCGAGAAAGCGGCGGCAAAAAACGTAAAATCTAAAGCTAAAAAAGCTTCAGATATAAAAACCCAAAAGAAGGAAAAGGGTAAAAAGTAGTTAAACAGAGCCAAAGGCTCAGAAAGTAGAGGTAATGTAAAATGGCAGTAGAAGCATTGGGAATGGTTGAAACAAGAGGTCTTGTAGCTGCAATCGAAGCCGCAGATGCAATGGTTAAGGCTGCAAACGTACAGCTTATCGGAACCGAAAGAATCGGTTCGGGTTTGGTAACTGTTATGGTTCGCGGTGATGTCGGTGCGGTTCAGGCTGCAACAGACGCAGGTGCTGCGGCAGGTTCAAAGCTTGGTGAGCTTGTATCGGTTCACGTAATTCCGCGTCCGCATGGTGACGTTGAAAAGATTTTGCCGGCTTTGAAGTAATTCAGTGCTGAGGGATTGGGGAATATCCAAAAATGAGGCATCTCCCGGGCGGGCTGTGCTCGCCCTTGGGATTTTGGCAGAATTTTCTGCACATGTGGGTATTCCCCAAATAATTCCGTTTTTAAGGAGTTTGTAAAATGCTTGACGAAAGATTGATAGATACAATTACAAAGAGTGTAATGAGTGTTTTAAACAGCGGGGAAGATACCGGAATTAAAGTGGGTGTTTCCGCAAGACATGTTCATCTGTCACAAGAGGATCTTGAAACGCTCTTCGGAAAAGGTCATGAGCTGACGGTTAAAAAGTACCTTATGGGAGGTCAATTTGCCGCAGAGGAATGTGTTACATTGGTCAGCCCGTCTTTGCGCTCAATTGAGGGAGTGCGTGTGCTTGGCCCTGTAAGAGACAAATCACAAGTGGAGATTTCAAGAACCGATACCTTTAAGCTTAAGGTAAGTCCGCCGGTGCGTCCGTCGGGAAAACTTGAGGGAAGCAGTCCGATGGCTTTGGTAGGACCGTGCGGAAGCGTATTTTTGAATGAGGGCACTATTATTGCGAACAGGCATATACACGTAAATTTGCCGGATGCCGCAAAATACGGCCTTAAAGATAATGATATTGTGGATGTTGAAATAGACAGTTCAAAGCCGACGCGTTATTATAATGTTCAGGTTCGCGTGCACAAGGATTTCAATACCGAAATGCATATTGATACGGATGATGCAAACGCGGCGGGAATAAAAACGGGTGACAGGGTAACAATTCTGTCGGTAAATTGAACGCTGCGGAGTGATAGCACATTGTGGAATGATGTGTTAATCCGCAATAAATAATTATGAAAATAAATTCAGTTTATATATAAACGCTGTAGTGATTGGGAGAAACAGTTATGATATTGGCAAGAATTAAAGGAAGCATTGTTTCCACGGTAAAAAATGAAAAGCTGGTTGGCTATAAGTTTATGGTAGTCGAAACCATCGAAAACGGCAAATTAACGGGAAAGCACTTGCTTGCCGTTGACGGAGTCGGAGCCGGTATCGGTGAAGAGGTTCTGATTGCGACAGGCAGCGCGGCAAGACTTGCACTGGACAGAACAGATGCGCCGGTCGATGCCGCAATAGTGGGTATAGTTGACAAAAATCAGTAATCGGGAGGAATGACAGGTGGAGTTTGAAAAGCTTCAGGAAGTTGTTTATGATGCCGGGATTGTCGGTGCGGGTGGTGCCGGATTTCCTACTCACAAAAAATTTTCCAAAGATGTAAAACAAATAGTTGTAAATGCGGCTGAATGTGAGCCACTGATGATGGTAGACCATCATATATTGGCTAAACATTTCGGTGCGATGGTTGAAACACTTAAGGTGCTAATCGATGTTATGGATGCGGAAGAAGCCATTATCGGTATTAAGGGCAAAAATATGCACTTGCTTGATAAAAAGATTTGCGCCGCCATTGAGGGAACAAATATTAAGATTTGTGAAATCCCGGATATTTATCCGGCGGGCGATGAGGTTGTTTTGGTATATGAAACTACCGGAAAAATCATACCGGAGGGAAGTATACCGGTAATGGTCGGTGTAATGGTTATCAATGCCGAGACGGTTTACAATATTTATAACGCAATCCAAAAAGGTGAAAAGATAACGACAAAATATGTTTCAATCGGCGGGGACGTCGAAAGAGATATTATAGTAAAAGTGCCGATAGGTATGAAGATAAGCGAGCTTTTATCGGCTTGCGGATATACGAATTTGGACGGTAAGGCTGTTATTAACGGCGGACCGATGATGGGCAAGCTTGTTAATTTGGATACGGACGTTGTAACCAAAACAACAAAAGGTGTTCTGGTTTTCCCTGAAACACATTCGGTTATTCAGCGCAGGAAAATGCCTATGTCCATGACATTAAAGCGTGCGGCATCGGCATGTTGCGGTTGCCATATGTGTTCGGATATGTGTCCCAGATATCTTTTGGGATATAATCTACGGGTTAATAAAACTCTGCGCGCAGCGGCTCACAGCGAGGTCAAGAATGTTGAGAGCTTTACGCAATCGGCATTGTGTTGCGGTTGCGGTGTATGCAGTGTTATTGCCTGTCAGCAGATGCTGAACCCTCAGGCTATATCAATGGAGGTAAAGGGCGAGCTTTCAAGACAAGGCTTCAGACGTCAGAACAACGTAGCACCGAAAGAGGTTCGCACCGAGCGTGCGGGACGTTTGGTGCCGTCGTCGGTTCTTATAGACAGATTGGGAATAAGAAAGTATGTAAAGGATGAGGTTAAGCGCGAGAATATTAAGCTTGAACCGAAAAACGTATATATTCCGTTTTCTCAGCATGTGGGCAAGCCGGCATCGGCAGTTGTAAATGTCGGAGATAAAGTAAAGGTCGGAGATGTTGTGGCAAGAACAGAGAAAGATGCTTTGGGCGCAACGATGCATGCCAGTATAAACGGCACTGTAAAAGAAATTACCGACAGATTTGTCATAATTGAAAGGTAGAGATAAAACATGAACGCAATAGGACTTGTAGAAGTTAAAAATATATCAAAGGGTGTCAGAGTAACCGATGAAATGCTGAAAAGCGCAGGTGTTTATCTTATTCAATCGGGCGCTGTATGTCCGGGAAAATTTGTGACGCTTGTCGGCGGAAATCTTTCGGAAATTCAGGCGGCGGTTGACAGAGCTGAGCTTGTTAGCGAGGATGCTTTGATAGATAAATTTGTAATAGGAAATTTGGGAGACAAGGTATTTGAGGCTATGTGCGGAACAGCAAACACAACCGAACGCAAAGCTTTCGGAATTGTGGAGACATTCACCGCAGCAAGCGCAATATTGGCGGCAGATGCCGCAGTTAAGGCGGCAAACATCTCTCTTATCGAGGTACGAGTAGCAAGGGGCATGGGCGGAAAATGCTTCACCACAATGACCGGTGAGGTTGCCGATGTTAAGGCTGCTGTTGAAGCAGGTGCAAAACTTGCGGCTGAAGAGGGTGTTTTAATAAACACCGAGGTCATTGCAAATCCGCATCCGGATTTGTGGGAAGCGGTTCTGTAATTTTGAATAACGTAAAAACTGTGGGACTATTTGAAATTTTTCGAATAGTCCCATAATTGTATATTAAGATTTTTAAAAGGTTCTATTATAGAACCTATATTTTGAACATTTTTAAGCCGTAGCAGTTATTTATGGTAGCTCTCATTCGCCAAAATTTTGAAGCTCCGGTATATCTGTTCAAGAAGAACAACACGCATCAACTGGTGGGGAAGCGTCATTTTTCCAAAACTTAGGCGAAAATCGGATTTTTGCTTCACCTGTTCGGCAATGCCGAGTGAGCCGCCTATTATAAAAGTAATATTGCTTGCTTCCATGGAAATATATTTGATTTTATCGGCAAGGGCGGGACTTGACAGTTCCTTTCCCTCAATGCATAGAGAAACAACATAGCTGTTTTTAGGTATTTTGGAAAGGATTGCATTGCCCTCTTTTTCAAGAATAATTTCACATTCGCGCAGTGATGCTTTGTCCGGAATCTTTTCATCGCGGACTTCGATTATTTCGATTTTTGCAAAGCGAGACAGACGCTTTAAATACTCGTTGACCGCATCGCTGAAGAATTTTTCTTTAATTTTCCCGACACAAATAATTGTTATATTCATTTAAAACATGACACCTCAAATCTTGCCGCAACGGAGAGTGCGATATCTTTATCAAGTGTAAGACCGCTTTTGGTAATGGCATCAGCGGTTTTTGTATATGCCGCAGTGGGGGTGTTGTTATCATGTGAAAGATGCCCGAGCATTACATGGCGCGTTCCTCTTTTTGCAAGCTCAACAACTGTTTTTGCCGCGTCATCATTTGAAAGATGTCCGAATTCACCCAAAATGCGCTTTTTCAAAACAGCCGGGTATCGTCCATACTTGAGCATATCTATATCGTGGTTGGATTCTAAAAGAACGGCAATACTGCCGGTGAGTTTCGACATGATATAATCATTCATTCTGCCGATGTCGGTTGCAAGCGAAAGCTTCTTGTTTCCGAAAAAAAAGTTATAGCCGACGGGATTTGCGGCATCATGAGGGATTGAAAAGGGACAAACACCGATTGTACCTATTTCAAAATCGATATCAGGCGAAATGTATCTGATGTTTTTTTTATCTATACTGCCGATATCCATGGTCTCGTGAGTTTTCGCCGTAGCAAAAACGGGGAGGCTGTATTTTCTTGATACTATGCCTGCCCCTTTTATATGGTCACTGTGTTCGTGAGTTATTACAATTGCGTCAATGCTGTCCGGCTTGACATTTGCTTTAGCAAGTGCCTGTTCCAGCTTTTTGCATGAAAGACCGCAATCCGCGAGAATAACGGTTTTTCCGTCCGATATAAGCGAACAATTGCCGGATGAGCCGCTTACCAGTGATAAAAACATAATGAAGTGCCCGCTCCTTCTATTCAGTGTACACAACACGGTGGATATTTCCGCCCAGGGCGGCAAATTTTGCTTCGAAATTTTCATATCCGCGGTCGATGTGGTGAATGTCTACTATTTCAGTAGTGCCGTCTGCCATAAGCCCCGCAATAATCATTGCGGCACCGCCGCGCAAATCGGTTGCGCGTACCGTGGTGCCCATAAGCTTGGAAACACCGTTTATTATGGCAAGCTTGCCCTCAACAGTAATATCCGCGCCCATGCGTTTGAGCTCTCCCACATAACGGAAACGGTCATCCCAAACACCTTCACGTGCGGTGCTTGTACCCGAAACGGTTGAAAGATATGTAACCAGCTGAGGTTGCATATCTGTAGGATATCCGGGATATGGCAGTGCAATAAAATTAATTTTTTTAAGCGTTTTGTTTTTATCGGTATAAACGCGTATGCTGTCATCAAATTCCTGTATGCATATACCGGATTCGATAAGTTTTGCACTTATTGCCTCCAGATGGCGCGGAATTACGTTTGTAATTGTTACGTCCCCGCGGGTAGCGGCGGCGGCAAGCATAAAGGTGCCGGCTTCTATCTGGTCGGGGATAATTGAATATGTGCCACCATGAAGCTGGTCCACGCCGGTTATCTTAATGGTATCGGTACCGGCGCCACGAATTTTAGCGCCCATTGCGTTCAAGAAGTTCGCAAGGTCAACAATGTGAGGCTCCTTTGCCGCATTTTCAAGAACGGATACCCCTTTTGCCAGCGTTGCGGCGAGAATGAGATTCACCGTTGCGCCGACGGAGGTAACATCAAAATATATGTGTGCACCGCAAAGCTCAGAGGCTTCCGCAGACACTTTTCCGTAGGATTGGTCACAAACAGCGCCGAGTGCCTCAAAGCCCTTTATATGCTGGTCTATCGGACGCGTGCCGAAATCACAGCCACCCGGTGAGGTTATTACGCACTTTTTAAAACGTCCCAAAAGCGCCCCGATAAGGTAGGATGAACCGCGCATTTTGCGCGCGAGGTCATCCTGAGGCATATAAGAATTTACAGTTGTGCAATCTATTTCAACTGTATTTTTATCTATTGTATCTATTGTTGCTCCGAGTTTACGGAGAATTTCCAAAAACAATTTAACGTCCTTTATATCGGGCAGATTTTCCAAACGGCATTTACCCTTAATCAAGAGACAAGCGGGGATGATGGCAACCGCGGCATTTTTTGCACCGCTGACGGGAATGGTTCCGACAAGCGGATTTCCGCCTTTGATGATAAGCTTCTCCACAATTTCACACTCCTCATAATTAATTGCGGGAGGCGGCAACAGTGCCGAATCCCAAGTTTTATATCAACATGTGTATAAGCTAAAAAACATGATTTTTTTCGTATTTTAAAATATGTAATTCACATATTATATACAGTATAACAT
>CAYMBZ010000001.1:0-90389 GCA_964388835.1 uncultured Lachnospiraceae bacterium | reverse complement strand
ATATTTGTAATATTATTATAACTATTACACAATATGTTGTGTTTTTTGCCGTAAAAAATCACCTTTGGTTTCTTTCGGCACACACTCAAAAAGGACCGCCGAAGCAGTCCTTTTTAATTGTATAGAGAAGATATTAAGAGCATCAGGTATTAATTATTTTACAATTACAACCTCTTGAACAACATCCTTATAAATTTTGACGAACACTCTGTTTCCCTCGTCCTCGTCATATGCCTGAATGTCACCCGTTGTCACAACGGAAATTTTGTTTTTCGGCAAGGTTGTATCCACGCTGTAAACCTTAACGTCACTGCCCAGCTTGAAGTTCATTACGCTTCCGCCGTCCACCGTAACGTTCATTGAATTTGCAAATTTCTTTGTCACCTTACCGTAAACCGTTCTGAGGTTTTCAACAACATTTCTATCCGCCTCGGTATCTTTTGCGGAAATATCAAACAAAACTCTGATTTTTGTAATTTCGCCCTCGGAATTTGTCACGTACTGAATAATATCTCCCGCTTCAAGTTTGTCACCGTTGTCACCCTTGACAAGAATACCCGCTTCCTCAGCATATATTCCTATCTGCTTTTCATCTTGGTATGCCGTCAGGTGGTCTGTTATCTCTTCATTGTCGTTTGTTGCGCTTATAACCTTTGATACGACCGCGATTGAGGATTCCGCATTTGTCTGAAGATTTGAATCGGTTACCACGATTGCCTTTGCGACAAAGTCCTCTCCCATATCGAACACCGCCACATTGTATGAAGAACCGTCCTCAAACATTGAAAGTTTTCCTATTTTATAATCCTTACTGTCATCATTGATATCAAAAATGATTGTTGAAGAATCAAGTCTTACCTTACCGATTGAATTTGTGTTACCGTTAAATTCCTCATCGGTGTAATTGAAGTTCATTGTAAATCTGTTTTTATCAACCGCATTTGTTTCGGTGTTGTCCTTTGCTGTGTTTAACGAAACCAACTTTCCGTCCGAATTCAGCGAATAAGTTATAAGTTGTTTGTTTGTTACACTGCCGATTTTGAGCTCATCGGCAACGCTTGACGAAAGCTTTCCGCCCACGCCGTTATATCTGATTTTCTCATTCGCCGTTAAGGTTATTTCTTTGCCGTTTTTGGTGAACACCTTAAAGGTTGTTTCCTCTGTCGCCTCGGAGGTATGAGCCTTTATCAGATATGCGTAATTCGACGATGCCGCAATTGTTGTGTCGCTTCCTGCGATTTTTCCCGAAATGTCAAGGTAAAATACCGCTTCTGTTCCCAGATTCATGTCCTCGGTAAAATCCGGCGACACCTTGTAGTGCTTGCCGTTAATGGTATATCCCTCATCATCTATTCCGGAGATTTTTCCCTCAACGCTGTTTCTGCTTACACGAATGTCGTACAAAAGTTCATCCTTGCTTGCCGCAATCGAAAGAACATCATATTCCTCCAGCTCGGAAAGCTTAAGTTCATCCGCGCCCAGCAATATTCTGTATGACAAATCTTCGTTTTCGTCATCCAACTTCAAGGTAGGTCTGCCGTACTTATCGATAATTTTATTTGTTGAAGTTACCTCTTCAACCACCAATGTTTTGTATTCCGTAACAAAAATGATATCATATCTGCCGTTTGAATCGGTGTCCAAAAGAGTTATCTCACCCAAAGAATCGGTAAGGTCAACCAAATCATAATCAAGCGCTTCGAATTTGCCGTTGTAAATTAAAGTAGGCTCATTATCGAGAGTTACATATGATACACTTGTTGCATCCTCGTTCTTGTAGTAATTAATTGTTTTATATGCGCCTCTGTCCGATATTCCGGTCATAAGGTCAGCATCAACCGTAAAGGTCTTGTTCTTACTCTTTATGGGAAGTGCAAGAATAACTTCGGTATCTCTGTAATCATTTTCCCTTGCGTAATAAGTCACGTTATATCCCAGCAAGTTGTTCATGTTGTATGCTGTTTCAAATATTTCGGTACCTATCTTAATCTGTCCCTTTTTAAGGCTTGAATCCCCCGAGACAGCTGTGTTTTCAATGGCTGTAACCTGACCTTCTGCTTTTGTTACTTTAAGCACATCGCTGAGCAAAGTTTTGTCGGTTACCTCCCATGTTGCATCCGCGCCGAAGCCTGTCTGTTCCATCATTTTGGCTTCAAGAGCATTGACCGTCATATATGCCACATTTCCTCTTGAAATGGGTTCTGTGTTTGAGCCCTGAACGTTCTTTGAAAGACCGTTGTTTGAACCCGCAACGATATACCCTTGCGGATATCCGCCCTTTGATGCCGCAAAAACTTCATAACCCATAGCGCGCACAAAGATTGTCATTGCCTCCGCATAAGTGATTTCTTTATCCGGCAGGAATTCCCCGGTATCATAACCGATAACCAATCCCTGTGAAGTTGCTACATTAATATAGCCGTTTGCCCAGTGGCTAACCGGCACATCCGGATAATTAGACGTACCCTTTGCCGATTCTGCCGCATCGCCGAGTCCCATCGCAAGCACTGCCATTTTGGTAACCTCGGAACGCTTAATCGTGTCATTCGGTCTGAAGTTTCCGTCACCGTCGCCGGTCATAATCTCAAGAGCCTGCAAAATTTGGATCGGCTCTTCAAATCTCGTCCCCTCTACGTCAACGGGTACTCCCGATGCCGCAAAAGAGCTTATGCCGAGTGAAGATATCGACATTACAGTTGTCAAAATCCCGGCAAGAACTTTTTTTGAACCTTTCATTATTTGTCCTCCTTTTAATCTTGAATGTATTTTCGTACATTCCTCCTATACTACCTGTGGTTTACATAATATTTTGAAAATTTTAGCAAAGGCGCATAATTACCCCACTTTTGCGTATTTCAATAATTTTTTGTCAACCACAAGTCATATACTACACTATTTTATACGGAATTTCAAGCTGTAAGTTTTGGTAATTTTAAAAGACGTAAAAAATACCTTTCTTCGGCGCGTTTTCCGAGCGCAAAAAAGAGCGTGAAAAAACCGTCCGCGTTTCGCGGACGGTTTTAAGTTCATAACTCGAACATTTTCAAATTCGAGTAGATATCAATTACCAGTGGAACTCCACAACTGCCGAAGCAGGAGTATTATCTGCTACATATGCTTCATAAACAGTTTTTGTATCAGCGGAAAGTGTTTCCATAGTACCGATCTGGCCGCTTACTGTAATGATATCTTCAACATCAAATCTGTTCAGTTCGATTGATGGCTTAACATAATTTTTCATGTCGAATTCTCCTTTACATTAATTATTCAGCAGCATCGCATGTAACGTCGAATGTAAGTTCGCCTGCTGTGGTGTTAATAACCTTAACAACTACGTCAAATGTGATATCGCCTGTTGCTTCAAGGTCACCTGAAAGTGCAACTTCCTTGCTGTCTGTACCATCAGAAAGTACGCCCTTGAAGTTTGTACCAAATACCGGTGCTTCAATCTTTGAGTTACCCCAAACGATGTCATTACCGCTGGTCCACTTAGTTCCGCATGTGAACTTAGGTTTAACTTTTACAACAACAGATGCTGTCTTTGTACCTGCTGTAGCTGTAAGCGTAGCTTTACCCGGCTTCTTAGCTGTCCAGGTACCTTCTTCAGTAATTTCAACTACTGTATCGTCTGAAGAAGACCAAACAACTGTATCAGTTGTGTTAGACGGCTCTACGCTTGTTCCTAATGCGCCAGTTCCACCAACGTTTGCTACATATACAGACGGTCCGATGATTGAAATGCTTGTTGCAGGAACATCCTTAGGTCCTACACCAGCAAATGAAAGTGTACCTGTGAAATCATCACGTTTTGTATTTCCTACTTCCTTGCCATCCGCATCATAAGCCTTGTATTCAACAAATCCAGCATAGTCAGCTGTAAACGCAACTGTATTCTCCAATACAACATAGATATCAACCAAACCATCAATAGTATCAATCGGAGATGTATATGCTACAGCCGCAGTAGGATACGCATCAGTAGCTTTAGTCGCTACCATTATGTTTTTGATTTCTTTTTCATCTTCACTATATTTAACCTCACCGCCAGCCTTATGGCTTGATGTAGCTCCTATTGTAGCCTTTTCAGTATTTCCAAACGGAGATACAACAACTGTATGATGAACATTCTCAATATCTTTAACTACGAACTGTACCGTTCCTATTCCACTCTTTACACTGTATGTTGTATCATTGAATAATCCTGTTGCCACACTCATGTAATGACCATTACCAACAACTTTACTTGCATCAACTGTAATGTGATATGCAGCAGTGTCTTCCGGGATGTCATTACCTGTAACACCCTTATATTCTTCATTTGTCATGACTTCAGCCTTAACATCATACTCTGCACCTGTTGTGGTTTCAGCTGAAGCAACTGTCACGAATGAAGCGAAAACTGTAGCAGTCATAGAAAGAGCCGCTACCAAAGAAATAATTTTCTTCATTTCTTTTTCCTCCTATTTTAAATTATTTAGCTGGTGTTTCAGACGGTCTTACAATCGGTGTTACAGTTGCTTCCTGTCCGATTGTAAATCCGGCGTGAACCTTGTTTCCACCAAGAAGTGCCGTTACGATAGCCGAAGCATCTGAAGCGTCCACTTCACCGTTGTCTGTTACATCACCCCAGAGACGACCTGTTATGTACTCTGTACCGATTGTACGCTCACCATGAACTTTATTTCCGCCGAGAAGTGCCGTTACGATAGCCGAGGCATCCGAAGCATCCACTTCACCGTTCCCTGTCACGTCACCCCAAAGAACTTTTACTCCGCCTGCAGCGGAAACTTTAAGTCTACCCTCTGCGATACCAAACTTTCTTGATGTCGTATCGTCGTAGTAGTAACCCAATCTAACAAGATGTCCGTCGCCTGTTGTAACTTCTTCTGCGATATCTGTTGCAAGACCCATGCCGCTAAAAGCGCCTGTCGTTCCCTCTGTTGCCTGGTCTATGTACAGAATATCTGCGTTCTTGATGTCATTCAGGTTTGTACCCTCACGAAGAATAAGCAAGGTCATTTCCGTTCCTGCAGCTACTGTCGGTGTAGCACTTACAGTGAACTTACCATCTGCGTATGAGCCGTTAAAACCTGTAGATGTAGATCCGGCTGTGAATGAAACCTGATTCGCTGCCAAAGCGGATCCTGACATCATAAGTGATGCCGCGGCTGTCATTACTGCCAAAACTTTTTTCACGTTTTTCATGTAATTTTTCCTCCTTATAAAATATTCCCATGTGCATGAAATCAAACTGTCCGGAAATGCCGCCGGCTCCGGGGTTCCATTCCGCCCGCGCACTGAGCACCCGCCTTCCCTACAAAGCGTGTATTCCCTACAATACTTCCTCATGCCAATCCGATATTTTCACACATCTTAAGTATAGTATGTTCAAAGGATTTTTTCAATATTTTTTCTCTTTTTTTTTATTATTTCAGCATTTTAAGTCACCGAGGCAATGCATTTTTGTGCACTATGCACAAGCATATTTAAAATGCCTTTTCCACAATCATATTACTGCGCTTAACGAACTCCGTCATACGCTCGGGAGAGAGTGGACGGTGGCACAGCATTGCCAGGTCGTAAATATGAGCGCAGAGGGTTTTTCTGTCCTCGCCTGAAAGCTCGCAAACCTTGTTCACAAGCGGATTTGCGGCATTTATCACCAGTGTCAGTTCATCCTTAAACATGTCGCTCATGCCGGCAAACTGCTGACCGTAGGAGCGATACATCTCCTGCATACGGCGCGATTCCTCCGAAAGAAGTATAACAGCCGAAACATCTTTATCCTTTAAGCTCTGCACCTCGATTTTGAGGTTCTCCTCGCCCAGCTCTTCCTTGAATATTTCAATCAGGCAATTGCTCAGCTCCTCATCGGCCGCGTCGCCTGTTGCGCTCTCGGAAATCGCCGAATCGATACGCTTAAATTTCACGCCCTCCTCTTTCATCTCGATAAAGGAAATGAAGTGGGTGTCCATCATTGCGGGAAGTATTACCGCATCTCCCCCCCTTGCGCGGAGCATGTTGATGTAGCGGAACTGGAGCTTTTCATCGGTTACGTAATACACATCCTTATTTTCCTTGCCCTCGGTGTATTCCGATAAGGTGATGTATTTTCCGTCAAGATTTTTGTAAACGATATAGTCCTTTACCTTGTCATAGAACTTTTCATCACGCATACAGCCGTATTTGATAAACACATTGATATCATCCCAATAACGGTCATAATCCTCACGCTGTTTGGTATAAAGCTCCTTTAATTTGTCCGCAACCTTTTTGGTGATATGCGCCGAAATTTTCTTTACATAGCCGTCATTTTGCAAAAAGCTTCGTGAAACGTTGAGTGGCAAATCCGGGCAATCGATAACGCCCTTTAGGAGCATTAAAAATTCCGGGATTACCTCTTTTACGTTATCCGCAACAAATACCTGGTTATTGAACAGCTTAATTTGACCCTCATTCGCCGCAAATTCATGATTGATTTTCGGGAAATAGAGTATGCCCTTTAAGTTGAACGGAAAATCCACATTTAAGTGAATCCAGAACAACGGCTCGTTAAAGTCGGCAAACACCTTTGTGTAGAATTCCTTGTATTCCGCCTCGGTACAATCCTTGGGGGCTTTCATCCAAAGGGGCTCGGTGTCGTTTATGGGGTGCTTCGGAATTACATTTCCGTCCGCATCCTTTTTCTCTTCCTCGCCCACGGTGCTTAAATAAATTTCAACAGGGATAAAGGAGCAGTATTTGTTAAGCACCGAACGCACCGTGTACTCCTCCAAAAATTCTTTTGAATCCTCCGCAATCGTTAGGGTTATTTTTGTTCCGCGGGTTGATTTTGCCGATTCCTCCATATCATAGGTCATGCCGCCGTCGCAAGACCACTTGACCGCCTTTGCGCCGTCCGTATAAGAAAGGGTTTCGATTTCAACTTTTTCACTGGGCATGAACGCGGAATAGAAGCCCAATCCGAAATGACCGATAATCTGCGTGCCTTTATCGTCCTCCTCCTTGTACTTTTCCAAAAAGTCCGCCGCTCCCGAGAACGCAATATCGGTAATGTATTTTTTTACCTCTTCCTCGGTCATGCCTATGCCGTTATCCTCGATTATGAGCTTGCCGTTATCCTTGTCGATAACAACATCGATGCGGAATTTTTCTTCCGCTTCAAGTTTCGCTTCCCCTATTCCGGACAGCTTTTTCAGCTTGGTTACCGCATCACATGCGTTGGAAACAAGCTCACGCAAAAATATGTCCTTGTCCGAATACAGCCATTTTTTAATTACCGGAAAAATGTTCTCCGAATTAACCGAAATGTTTCCCTTTGCCATTTATATTACCTCTTTTCATATAATAATTTCGGGGATGAAAAATCTTGCACAATTCCGCGCGAATTTAACATCCCCTCAAAATTTTGCGCACAGCCTAAGCCGCCCGCGAATATTTATTTTACAACGATGTTCACCAGTTTACCCGGAACGCAGATGACCTTAACAACGGTTTTTCCGTCGATAAGCTCCTTGACCTTTTCCGCACAAAGCGCCTTTTCCTCTGTTTCCTCGCGGCTCGCACCGTTTGCAACCATTATTTTATCCTTGATTTTGCCGTTTACCTGTACAACCAGCTCAATTTCGTCATCAACGGTTTTTGCTTCGTCATATTCCGGCCATGCGGTTGTTGCCAACATTCCACCCTTGCCGTACATTTCCCAAAGTTCCTCGGTCATGTGCGGCGCAACCGGATTGAGTAGTGTGATGAGTGCGCAGTAATCGCCTTTGGTAATGCTTCCCGCCTTGTAGAAATCGTTCACAAGGCTCATCATTGCCGCAATTGCGGTATTGTATTTCATTTTTTCGTAATCGTCGCTTACCTTTTTGATTGTCTTGTGGACAGCCTTTTCAAGCGCCGGTGAATATCCCTCGCCGTCTGTAATCATTTCCTGCAGATTCCAAACTCTTTCAAGGAATTTGTAGCAGCCTTTCAATCCCTTTTCCGACCATGGTGTGGATTGATCGAACGCGCCGATGAACATTTCAAAGGTACGCACCGCATCCGCGCCGTAATCGTTTACCACTTCATCCGGGTTTACAACATTTCCGCGGGATTTCGACATTTTTTCGCCGTTTTCGCCCAAAATCATTCCGTGGGAGGTTCTCTTCTGATACGGCTCTTTTGTGGGCACAACTCCGATATCGTAAAGGAACTTATGCCAGAAGCGCGAATACAGGAGGTGAAGCGTGGTATGCTCCATACCGCCGTTGTACCAATCAACCGGTGACCAGTATTCAAGCGCTTCTTTTGAAGCCAGCGCATCATTATTGTGCGGGTCCATGTATCTCAAGAAATACCAGCTTGAGCCCGCCCATTGCGGCATTGTATCGGTTTCACGCTTCGCCGCGCCACCGCAGTGCGGACAGGTTGTGTTTATCCAATCCGTCGCTTTTGCAAGCGGAGATTCCCCGTTTTCGCCCGGCTCAAAGGTGTCGATTTCCGGAAGTTCAAGCGGAAGCTCGCTCTCGGGAATCGGAACCCAACCGCATTTTTCGCAGTACACAAGCGGAATCGGCTCACCCCAGTATCTCTGGCGTGAGAATACCCAGTCGCGGAGCTTGTAATTTACCTTTTTCTTGCCTATACCCTTTTCTTCAAGATATTTTATCATTGCCGGGATTGCTTCTTTAACGCTCATGCCGTCCAAAAATCCCGAATTCACCATTTTTCCGCCGGCAATATCGGTATAGGCTTCCTTTTGAACGTCCTCGCCCCCGCCGACAACTTCGATTATCGGGAGATTGAACTTCTTTGCAAATTCCCAATCTCGGGAATCGTGCGCCGGAACTGCCATAATCGCGCCGGTTCCGTAAGTTACAAGCACGTAATCCGAAATAAATACCGGGATTTCTCTACCGGTTACGGGGTTTACGGCGTTTACGCCCTTAAGCTGTGCGCCGGTTTTATCCTTTGCAAGCTCAGTTCTTTCAAATTCCGATTTCTTCGCCGCTTCCTTTATATACGTCTCAACCTCGGCGCTGTTTTCAAGGGTGGGGAGAAGCTTTTTAACCAAATCATGTTCCGGCGACAGAACCATGTAGGTTGCGCCGAAAAGCGTATCACATCGAGTTGTGTAAACCACAACCTCATCGCCCGAGGTAAGCTTGAATTGAACCTCTGCGCCCTCACTTCTGCCAATCCAGTTTTTCTGCTGTGTTTTTACACGCTCGATATAGTCAACTTCGTCCAAATCATCAATCAAGCGCTGTGCGTATTCGGTGATTTTGAGCATCCACTGGCTCTTTCTCTTCTGCACAACTTCACTTCCGCAACGTTCACAAACACCGTTCACAACTTCTTCGTTTGAAAGTCCCACCTTACAGCCCGTGCACCAGTTAATCGGCATCTCCTGCTTATATGCAAGACCTCTTTTGAAAAGCTGTAGGAATATCCACTGCGTCCATTTATAATATGAAGGATCTGTTGTGTTCACTTCGCGTGACCAATCGAACGAAAAGCCGAGCATTTTCAGCTGACGTGTGAAGTTTGCCACGTTCTTTTCGGTAACAAGCTTCGGGTGAATTTTGTTCTTTATGGCGAAATTTTCGGTAGGAAGCCCAAACGCGTCCCAGCCTATCGGATAAAGCACGTTGTACCCCTGCATTCTTCTTTTTCTTGCCAAAATATCAAGGGCGGTGTAGCTTCTGGGATGTCCCACGTGCAAGCCCTGTCCCGACGGGTACGGAAACTCTATCAGCGCATAATACGGTTCTTTTTCACTGCCGTTTTCCGCATGGAAGCAACCCTCTGCTTCCCATTTGTCCTGCCACTTTTTCTCGATATTTTTGTAGTCGTAGTTTTTCATCGGTGTAACCATTCCTCTCTTTTAAAAGCCCAAAGGCTGATTATTCTATATTTACGGTAATTCGTTTTGCATCGTCCCAAAGGCGCTCCAGCGCATAAAATTCCCGTGTCTGCCTGTCCATTATATGAACTATGATGTCGCCAAAATCCAGCAATATCCAATTTCCGCCGCGATATCCCTCTTCATGAAGCGGCACAAATCCCGCCTCTTTCATTTTCTCCTCCGCCTCGTTTGCACAGGCGCGCACGTGAACTCCCGATGAGCAGGTGCAGATAATGAAGTAGTCTCCGAGGGATGAAATCTCGGAAATTTCCAAAACATCGATATCCTCCGCCCGCTTATCGTCAAGCGCTTTTACGATTATCTTTAATCTGTCCATTACGATAATTCCTTTCCAAACATAATGCTCCAAAATATATAATACTACATTTTTTAAAAAAAGTCCATATTATGTGAAAAATTTTATGAGATTTTTTTGTAAAAGCAAAAAACAGCCGCAAAAATTCGTTCTTGCAACTGTTTTTTTCAATATTAACAATTTGAATTTTATCTCGATTCGCATACCGGCTGTTGTGTGCCGCTTTTCCAAAGCATGATTTTATCTGCGGAAATGTCAAAATCAATATACCGGATATTCCCCGCCCCAAACGTATACTTTCCGGCTATGCCCACGTCGCTCAGTTTTCCTCCGGAATATGTTACTTCAACGGCATCCACATCGCCCACATTGTCATTGGCAAGAATACATACGTAATTGATTCCATCATATGCAAATGCCTCACTTGCGATAATTCCGGGAGATTTTACGCTGTTTGAGAAAAACGGATTTTCCGGATAATTCACTAATGCTATTTTATACTTTCCATTTTCGTATGTGATTGTTCCGTAAAGATTTCCACCGTTAAAGATATGTCCGCTTTGATATTTTGTGTCGGTGCATGGGGTGTGTTTTTCCGCGCCGGATATTTCCCAATTTGACACCGCTCCATGGTCTTCCGCATTCTTTTCATCGGTTATCAAAAACCACTTCCAAAATGCTCCCTTTCTTAAATTGCCGTCAGAATCTTTGATATCGGAATCGTCCCAGGTTATGTCGATATTGTACCACTTTCCGTCCAGCTTTACCTTGTTCCATATGTGGTTAAGCTCATCGCTTACACAGAAAACATTGTCTATGCCCAATTTGGACAAAACTGCGCCGAGAGCTATTGCGTATCCTTGGCATACCGCCACTTTGTTGATAAGAGCACCATAGCCTGTATAAATAATATTTTCGCTTTCATCCCGCGCGCCGCCGTTTTGAAGTATTGCGTCAAGCTCGGCGGTTGCATACCTGCAATCCTTTGCAATCGCATCATGCACCACCAAAATTTTTCCCGTCGCCTCCGGCACGGATGCGGCAAGGTTCGCATAATCATCTATGACTTTCTTGATTTCGCTCTTTTTCGTCTTTTCCGTTTGCTCATCAAAGAGATATGTAAACTCTAAGTACATCACTTTCGTTTCGCTTGTGAATATCTGCTGACTATTGGATATCAACAACTCAGGATGTGAGTAAAACACTCTCCCCGCAATATCCAGAACTTCATCTCTCTTGGCAGACGGAATATTGAGAGAACTCACATCCACCACTTTATATATTTTGCCGCCGTACGACAGGTCGGTAAGATTCCTTTTGTCAATAGCATTAACCAAAAAGTTATACACTTCCTCCTCCGTCGCCTCGGCGCCGCTTGAAAACAGGTTCATCTCCCTATCGCCTGGGTCATCCTCAATCTCAAAATACTCAACTTCAATCTTTGCACCGCCCATCGGCATCCAACCCGAAGTCTCCTCCGCCCTTTTGGCAAACACGTTCGTGCATGTTGAAAGCACAAAAGACATCGCGCACACCAAAGATAAAATTTTCCTATACATATTAATCACCTCCAAAATCTGTGCTTTTTCTTATTATATACTATTTATCTTACAATTGCAAGAAAAATCGAACGCTTGATTAATTATTTTTTCATTTTCTCTGACAGCACATCTTTATTTTTTTCATTGCAAAAATATTTTTCAGGTATAACCCTGCACTCCCCACATACGCACAAATGTATTTTTTTCGCCCGCCATTCATGCTTTTCCTCCCCATAAATAGTTATTTCCCTTTAAACTTTGTAACCTCTTGCGCTACTGAATTTTTTTCAATACACTCAAAATATTCCGCTTTCCTCACTTCTTTGTTCTTTTGAACTTGTAAACACTTTGAAAAAAATTCCGCACGCATCTCCCCTCGGCTTGCACATATAAGGCGAGTTGTCGAAGTTTTGCGGCTTTTACCTTGTAAAAGACGACGAAACTTGCGATTTGTTCGAAGCCGCTAAACTACGGGTTTCAAAGGGTGTCCCTTTGCGACTTTTCGTACTTTTGGTCGCTCAAAAGTGCAAATATATAAAAAAACAGTACACGCGGACAATCAAGGACACCTGCCCCTTACAATTATTCATCGGCAAATCCCCAACCAACCCACGCCTCTGCCCGGTGGTTTTCTCATTGCAAAAAGGATGCAAAAGCAAAACCTTTACATCCTTTAAAATTTGCGTTATATTCACTTTTTGCTCGCAATCGATTTAACCAATTCGTAAATTCGGTCAAGGGAATCCGTTTTGGCAAGCTTTTTCACATTTTTTCCCATTTCCGCAAGAAGCATTTTATCCCCGGTCATTTCGCATATCTTTTCATACAAAAGCTCGGGTGTGAGAATATCCTCGGTTATCACCGCCGCCCCATTGTTCTTTTCAAACTCGCGCGCATTCTGTTCCTGATGATTCCTCACCACGTTCGGGGACGGAATAAGGATTGACGGTTTTGCCAGCGCCGCCAGCTCTGAAACGGTAATTGCACCTGCCCTTGCCACAACCAAATCTGCCGCCGCCATTGCCGTACTCATGTTATTTATATACGGTACAACCTTGATTTCGTCACTAAGTTCTATCCCGGCTTCCTTTATTTGTGCCGAAACCTCGGCAAAATTTCTGTCTCCCGTTCCGAAAAGCAAACATATCTTTTTTTCCTCGGTAAGCTTTTTTAAAGCTCCTATCATTGTATCGTTTATTTTTGCCGCGCCGAGACTTCCTCCGAAAACCAAAACGAAAGGCTTATCACAAAGTCCCATTTCCGCTCTTGCTGAAGCTTTCTCGGCAGTTAAAATTTCGCCACGCACCGGATTTCCCGTAACAATGCACTTGTCGGGATTTTTCATGTGCTCTTTTGTTTCATCAAAACTCACCGCAACATATTCAACATATTTTTCCGCGCCGCGCACGGTAAGACCCGGATAAACATTCTGCTCATGTATGATTGCGGGAATTTTAGCTTTTTTAGCCGCCATTGCCACCGGGCCCGAAACATATCCGCCCGTGCAGACAACCGCATCCGGCTTGAATTCCCTCATCATTTTCATGCACGCCATTCTTGCCCCTATCAGCTTGCATACCACCGAAACATTTTTTAAAAGATGTTTCCTGTCAAAACCGCGTATGTCGATATATCGTATTTTGTAACCTGCAGACGGCACAAGCTTTTTTTCCAGACCGCGCTCGGTTCCCACAAACAGCGCTTCAAAACTTTCTTCCTTTTCTTTCATGTAATCGGCTATCGACAGCGCGGGATTTATGTGCCCCGCAGTGCCTCCGCCCGCAAACAAAACTTTCATATTTTCATTCCTTTCAGGTATTTTTACTTGAATACCTCGATACGCTCAGTACAACTCCCATTTCCGCAAGTAAAATCATTACCGCCGTTCCGCCGTAGCTGAAAAACGGCAGAGAAACACCGGTGTTCGGTACCGAGGATGTCGCAACCGCAATGTTGAGAATTGTCTGAATTGCAACCTGCGCCATAATTCCCACAACCGTAAGCGACCCGAAAACATCCTTGGCCTCCGACGCAATTTTTATACCGCGCACAACAAGCGCGATGAACAGAAGTATGATAAATGCCGCGCCGACAAGTCCCAGCTCCTCACATATAACCGCAAAGATAAAATCGTTATAAGGCTCCGGCAGATACGAGAACTTCTGCACGCTTTCCCCCAGACCTTTTCCGAACACCCCTCCCGAGCCTATGGCATAAAGGGATTGCAATGTCTGATAGCCTTTGTCTTGCTTATCCGCAAAAGGATGCATAAAGCTGGTTACTCTTGCCATACGCACCGGGTCAAACTGCAAAAACACAACAAGCGCGCCCAGCACCGCGGCTCCACCGCCGCATATCAGCTTAACGCTGGCTCCGCCCACAAGCATTATGCAAACCGCGATTCCGCAAAGTACAACCGTTCCCGAAAGGTGCGTTTCAAGCATCATCAGCACCGCCACAACACCTATCCAAACAGCATACTTCATCAAGCCATCAAGCTTTTCGATATTGTATTTTCTGTCCTCAATCATTGCCGCAAAGAAGATTGAAACCGCCAGCTTTGTAAATTCCGACGGTTGTATCTCGGTAACTCCGAGATTTATCCATCGCCTCGAACCGTTATGGGAAACGCCTATTCCCGGCAGAAATACCGCCGCAAGCAAAATGATACACACTATCATAAAAATTTTCGCATATGGCTTATATTTTCTGTAATCGATTTGCGCAAGCACCATCATCATTACAACTCCCGCCGCCACGTACGCAAGCTGACGGATAAAGAAATAATAACTTTTCCCGAACTTCACATCCGCTGTCGGTGTTGATGCGGAAAGCAGCATAATGAGACCGAACGCCGCCAATACTCCAACCAAAAGAAGAAAAGTGAAATCCATATCGCCGGCTTTTCTGCCTCCCGAGAAAATACCGCCGAAAATGCTTTTTTTCTTCTTTGCCGGACGTTTTTTTACATTGCTTTTCGCTTTAACTCCGCTCTTTGCGGCATGATTTGCCCTAGCACTTGCGTAATATGCATTTTGACTTCCCGTTTTTTTAACCCCGGAGGTGCGTTTTGCCGTTTCCGTCTGTTTCGGCGTGCTTGCACGCTTCACCGTTTCCGTTCTTGCCGCCGAGCGCGGTGCTTTTGCCGCAGTTTTCCTTGCGGTCTTACCCTTTTTCTTCTGTTTTGAATTATTTGGATAAATAGCCTTTATAGCCATAGCTTATATTCCTTTCAAAGTTTTAAAACTGCGTTATGTACGGCAGAATCGCAAACACCGCAACCACGCACAGAATCACCGTAATGCCGGTGAAAAGAGCAACAATTCCCGTTTCCTTAAAACCGCACATTTCAAAATGATGATGTATCGGTGCCATTTTAAACACTCGCTTTTTGGTCAGCTTAAAACAGGTAACCTGAATTATCACCGACAGGGTTTCAAAAAGATACACAAATCCTGCTATTATCAATATAAGCGGCATTTTAAGTCCCACTGCCAGCACCGATATGCTTCCTCCCAGAAACAGCGAACCGGTATCGCCCATAAACACCTTTGCGGGGTGTTTGTTGAACATCAAAAACGCCAAACATCCTCCCAAAAGTGCCGCCGCAAAAACTACACTGCCTTTTTCCGCCACCAGGATTCCCGCAATCCCAAAGAAAGCGGCAACCACGCATGTTATGCTTGCGGCAAGTCCGTCCAGACCATCTGTTAAATTAACCGCATTCACTGTACCCGTTACAACAAACAGGATAAAAATAATATAAATCCACCACGGCATAATAATCGGATTTTTCAAAAACGGCACCGCTATCGCCGTATCCAAGCAGCCCATTTCCTTAAGCACCACGATATATATTGCCGCAAGAATTGCCTGAAGCAGGAACTTCTGTTTTGCGGTAAGTCCGAGATTTCTCTTTTTTACCACCTTTACATAGTCATCGATAAAGCCTATCAGACCGAAACCGAGAGATATAACAAGCATCATTGCAAGCTTTATATCGAAATCCGCCAAAAGCGAGGCCGCCACTGCCACCGTAACACCCGCTATGAACATAATTCCGCCCATAGTCGGGGTACCGGACTTGTTTTTATGCCAATTTGGGCCTATTTCCAAAATTTGCTGTCCGAATTTAAGTTTTCTCAGCCACGGTATCAAAACCGGTCCCAGCACCGCACAAACCGCAAATGCCATTAAAAGCGGAAGTATGCACATCCATATGTTTCCCACAGTATTTTCCGCCGCCTGTATAAAATCTCCCATCTTTTCCACTCCCTATCTTAACTCAATCGCTTCGGTAATTCTTTCAAATTTCATTCCGCGGGATGCTTTAACCAAAACCGCATCGCCCTTTCTCAAAAAGGCTTTCAAAAATTCAACCGCTTCCTCTACTGTGTCCCGGCTGTAAACCTCCGCCCTTTTTTCGTCCGCGGCGCCTCGTGCAATCGCTTTTGAAATTTCGCCGACAGTAATAAGCACATCCACACCGCAAAGCTCTGCTCCCAGCTTGTAAAGTTCATTCTCGGCAAATTCGCCCATTTCAAAAACATCTCCCAAAACGGCTATTTTCCTATCAGCTTCCGCCGTTGCAAGCACCGAAATCGCCGCACGCATAGAATCAGGTGACGCATTGTAGCAATCGTTTATTACGGTTATTCCGCCGGCATTTTTAATTTCCATGCGCATACCGCTCGGCACAAAACCGCGGATTCCCTCCGCAATATCCTTCATGGATATATCAAAGTGTCTGCCCACAGCTATCGCCGCAAGCGCATTATACACATTATGCACCCCGGGAACGGTAACATGTATTTCATATTTGCCGCCATCTGCCTTTACCATAAATTTAGTGCCGTCCATTCCGAGATTTTGAATGTTTTCCGCCACCAAATCACAATTCTTATTCTCGATTCCGCAGGTAACCGTTCGGTAATCTCCCGAAGCATTTTTCAAAAATTCATCATCCCCGTTTACCACAAGGAGTCCACTTTTGTCAAAAAAGTCGCACACCTGCATTTTTGAGCGGTAAATATTCTCCCGCGAACCGAGATTTTCTATATGTGACATTCCGATATTTGTTATCACCGCCACATTCGGACGCGCAATCGAAGCTAAGTAATGAATTTCGCCCATGTGTGACATTCCCATTTCAAACACGGCTATTTCATGCTTTTTTTCAAGCCTTAACGCCGTAATCGGCAAGCCGATATTGTTATTGAAATTCCCCTGGGTTTTTAAGGTATTGTATTTCATGGCGAGAACAGCCGAAAGCATATCCTTTGTTGTCGTTTTGCCCACGCTTCCGGTAACCGCCACCGACGGAATTCGGTATTTTTCGATATAATACCGCGCAATATCGCCGAAAGCGGCGCGCGTATTCTTAACTCGGATAATGTTTTTACCCAAAACGCTCGGAATATCCTTGTGCGTTATAACCGCATCCGCGCCGTTTTCAAAAGCGGAAGAAATATAATCGTGTCCGTCATTGTTTTCACCGCAAATGGGAACAAAGAGCATGTTCGCTCCGGCTTTTCTGGAATCGGTTGTAATTTCCGATATAACAAAATCGACGTCACCGCACAGCAGGCTTCCGCCGGTTGCTTTTAAAATGTCCGCTATGTTCAATCTCTGCATATATTTTCTCCCAACAGCTCTTTTACAATTTCCCGCTCATCAAAATGTGTCATTTCTTTTCCTATTATTTGATAAGTCTCCTGTCCCTTTCCCGCAAGCAGAACTATATCATCCTTTTGGGCGATTGACAGGGCATACCTTATCGCTTCACGGCGGCTTACAATTACCTTGTATTCTCCTCCGCGGATACCCGAAACAATATCCTCAATAATACTTTCGGGATTTTCCGTCCTCGGATTATCCGATGTAACAACAGCGATATCCGCCAGCCGCGTGCAAATTTCGCCCATAATCGGTCGTTTTTTGGAATCCCTGTCCCCGCCGCAACCGAAAACGGCAATACATCGACCCTTTTTAAAGGAATTCACCGCATTTAAAACATTCTCAAGCCCGTCCGGGGTGTGAGCATAATCGATTATAACCGAATAATCGGTATCTGTCGGAACAATCTCAAGTCTACCCTTTACGCCTCTTGCCGAACAAATTCCTTTTATTATATATTCTTCATCAATGCCCAGTGCAATCGCCGCCGTTACAGCGCACATTCCGTTATACACACTGAACATTCCGGGGATTGCAAGGGTTAGCGGGAACATTTTTCCGTCTTGGCAAGCGCTGAAGTTTACACAATCCGCGTTCCCGCATATTTTTTCCGCCGTGACGTCTCCCTCGTCTCTTCCGTACCCCAACGCTTTGCATGGCACGTCATTAAGCAATCTTTTTCCGTATTCGTCATCCGCGTTTATTACGCCGATTTTAGAAATATCAAACAGCTTCTTTTTGGCAAGGAAATAATTTTCCATTGTCTTATGATAGTCAAGGTGGTCCTGAGTAAGATTGGTAAATGCGCCCACCTCATAGTAAAGTCCCGCAACCCTGTGCAAGTCAAGTGCATGGGAGGAAACCTCCATAACGGCATACTCGGCTCCCATTTGAAGCATTTTTGCGAAAATTTGCCTCAATTCCAATGAATTCGGGGTAGTCGGCGTTGATACTTTAATGCCGACCTTATCTTCGCCTACCAAAATCTCATTTGTGCCGATTATTCCAACTCTCTTGCCCGCCGCCTCCAGAACATTCTTTATCAGATAGCTGACCGTTGTTTTTCCGTTGGTTCCGGTTATTCCCACCAGCTTCAGTTTTTTCTCGGGAGCACCGTAAAACACCGATGCGATTTCGGCAAGCGCAAGCTTTGTGTTTTCATACTCCAAAACCGGCAAGTTTGTGCCGACAGCACGCTCCGCCACCACAGCCGCCGCGCCGTTTTTTGAAGCGACATCAACAAAATCATGTCCATCCGCGGCAGTGCCCGTTATACACACAAACACATACCCCGGCTTAACCTCCCTTGAATCTATCGCAATTCCGACAATCTCAACATCTTCACCTATCCACTTTTTTCCGAACAATTCACTCGCAAGCATATTATCTCTCCAAACCTCAATTAAACTTAAAACCACGCAGAACCATTAAATTTTCTGCGTGGCTTTGCGGATTATCAATCCGAGGAGCTGTGTCTGAATTCCACGCTGACAACCGTGGCAGGCTCAACCTGTGTTCCTCCCGGCACGCTCTGCTTAACCGCATACGCACCGTCGGTAGCCGTCAAGCCGGCTCCGGCAACTTCAAAGTTCAATCCCGCATCCTCCAGGCGCTTTTTCGCCTGTGTGACACTGAGTCCGGTAACATCCGGAACAGACACTTTTTTATTTTCATCTCTTGTTTCCGTATAAACGATTATTGTCGAATTCTCCGCAATATTAACACCCGGCTTTGGAAGCTGGTCAAGCACTGTGTCTCCGTTTCCCGAAACCTTGATGTTAAGACGTTTTGAATCTATACTCTCCTTTGCTACAGTTACCGAAAGCTCACGCAAATCCGGAACCGTTACCGAAACCGTTTTTGCCTCTTCATCGGTATACTGTCTTTCAACACCCATATATTCAAGGGTTTCTTCTATGACCGAACCGACAATCGGCGCGGCAATCGTTCCGCCGTATTTGTTTGCAACCTGAGGTTCATCAAGCATTACAAGACAAACTATCTGTGGGTCATCCGCCGGGGCAAATCCCACAAAGGATGCAATACGCTTATTGTTGTTACGTCCCTTTTCCGAAGTTCCCGTTTTTCCGCCTATTCTGTAGCCTTTTATATAAGCATTTTTACCTGTCCCCTTAGGGTCGCTCACAACCCGCTCCAAAATGCTGCGCATGGTTGCCGAAGTTTCTTCTGAAATAACCTTGTTCACAACCTCCGGGTAGAAGCTTTTTACAATTCCGCCGGAATTTCGTATTTCCTTAACAATCTGCGGCTTCATGAGATTTCCGCCGTTTACCACCGCGGAGATGGCCGTTATGAACTGAATCGGCGTTATTGAAAAGCCCTGACCGAACGAACTTGTCGCAATATCGGTTTCCGACATTTTTCCGTGATAATATACGCTTCCCGATTCTCCTATCAGCTCAATCCCCGTCTTTTTGGTAAGACCGAAAGCATTGAAATATTCCTGGAATTTGGTACTTCCTATTCGTTGTCCCAAATCCATAAATGCAACGTTGCATGAATTTATTACGCCGTGTGCAAAATCCTCCGCACCGTGTCCGCCGGTTTTATGACAGCGTATGGTTCTGTCTGCAACCTGCTTTGCACCCGAACAATAAAACTGCGTATTAAGGTCCGCCGCGCCCTCCTCTAGCGCCATTGCTGCCGTCAGAATTTTAAATGTTGAACCGGGCTCATAGGTATCCGAAAGCGCCTTATTTCTCCACATCTTGTTGCGGATTGCGGCAACCGCTTCATTGCTGACCTCATCATCGGAAGAATTTGCCGCCGCAAACACATCATTCATTTCGATAGCGTACTTTTCAAATCTCGAAAGGTCTGTCGGCTGATTTAAATCAAAATCCGGTTTTGTCGCCATCGCCAGGATTTCTCCCGTTTTGGGGTTCATGATTACTCCGCACGCACCCTCTTTAAGCTCATCTTCAACACATGCCTGTTCAAGATATTTTTCCAAAATCGATTGGATCGTTTCATCTATTGTAAGAACAACATCATCGCCTTTACTTGCGTCATATTCCTCTTCATACTGATATGCCGTTGTACTTCCCGAAGCGGTTTTTGCTGAAAGTATACTTCCCGATCTGCCGGTCAGATAATCGTCAAATGTCAGCTCTATCCCCTGTATGCCGTTGTTGTCATACCCGGTAAAGCCTATTATGTGCGATGCAATGTTGTACTGATAGTATCTTTTTGAATCCTCCTCAAAATAAATACCGGAAAAAAGCTTAGCCGTTTCTTTATCGACTGAGCTGTCCTTTAAGGCTTTTATTGCATCCGCCTCTTCAACCGTAATTCTCTTTTTAATGTATTGGAATTGATTGTTTTTTGTTATCTTATCCAAAATTTCATCCGCATCCATGTTCAGGATTTCGGCAAGAGACGACGCAACGATATTGGCGCCGCCGTCTTTTTTAATTTGTTGCGGATTGCATACAACCGTATTTACGGTAGCACTTTCCGCAAGAACCTTTTGGTTTCTGTCATAAATTGTGCCGCGGCTTGCGTTAATCGCCGTCTGTCCTGTTTGTTGACGTAGCACAGCCTCTTTCATTTCACCGCCGCGTACAATCTGCCAGTAACCCACACGGCAAATCAGTGCGGCAAGCACTGCAAGCAGTACAGCAAATAATCTCAAGGTTCTCTTTTTCATTTTGCCCAAAGTCATTCTGTACCATTCCTATCTTTGCATATCTATCTATACTCTATTGCTTTTCACTTGTGAATATGTCAAAAATACCTCGTATTCCCTCAACTTCTCCCGCCGTTACCTCGGTAACGTCCTCCTGTTTTATGTTAACATAAACCGTTTGATATTTTTCGGGATGTACCATGTTGAGTTTCTTTGCGGCGGTTTCCTCTATGGCATCAAGGTCTAAGCTTCTGTCCAGTTCAAACGCTTTCTGGCTGCTGTATTCCTTAAGCTCGTTCAATTCCTTTTGGAACTCTGCCGCCTCGTTTTTGCTTTCATATACGGCAACATTTCTTGAAATCATGAAGCCTGCGCAAATAGCAAGCATTACGGCACATACGGCAAGCACCTTATGTTTTCTCACCATTTCTGCCTTTGCTCTGTTTTTTATTTCCGCTTTCTGCTCCTGCACCTTTTTCTGCAAACGGACGGAATGTTCTTCAAATTCCTCATCGTATGCAAGATTGCCGTTATACCTCATCGGGCAGTTCTCCTTTCTTTGTTTCTTTATTTTCTGTTTACAATTTCTCCGCCACTCTCAACTTTGCGCTTTTTGAGCGTGAATTTTCCGCCAGCTCTTCCTTTGTCGGAAGAATCGGCTTCCTTGTAATTATCTTAATCTCCGGCTTCTTTCCGCAAACGCATACCGGAAAATTCTCGGGGCAGGTACACCCCTTTGCCAGTTCCGAAAACGCTTGCTTAACCAGCCTGTCTTCAAGCGAATGGAACGTAATTACCGCAAGACGTCCGCCTTTTTTAAGCCGCCCGGAGATATCCGACATTGTACTTTTTAAAATTTCCAGCTCGCCGTTTACTTCTATTCTTACCGCCTGAAAAACTCTTTTTTCCGGATGTGCGGTGTCCTTTCTTGCGGATTGCGGAATAGCGGCTCTCACAATTTCCACAAGTTCCCCCGTTGTTTCAAGTGGCTTTACGTTTCTTCTTTCGACAATGAATTTAGCAATTCTGCGCGACCATTTTTCCTCGCCGTAGCGATAAAAAATATCCGTCAGCTCATCCTCCGAATAGCCGTTTAACACGTCATACGCCTTTAAAGCTCCGTTTTGATTCATCCGCATATCCAGCGGCGCATCCTGCATGTACGAAAACCCGCGTTCCGTATTGTCCAGCTGATAGGACGAAACACCCAAATCAAGTACCATTCCGTCTATTTTATCAATGCCCAGGCTATCCAAAATATGGTTTATATTGCTGAAATTATCATTTACAAAGCACGCTCTGTCGCCAAACTCACAGAGCCGCGTGCCCGCCGCGCAAATTGCTTCCTTATCCCTGTCTATTCCGATAAGGCGCGTGCCCTGTGCTCTTTTCAATATTTCGTATGAATGTCCGCCTCCGCCCAGCGTTCCGTCCGCATAAATTCCGCTGTCCTTTACGCAAAGGGAATCCACCGTTTCTTTAAGCATTACGGAATAATGTTTGAATTCCATAGCCTACCTCATATGTTTATTTCGTATTTCGAAATACCTTCAATTATGGCATCGGCATCGATTGAATCATCGATTTCACGCCATTTTTCGCTGTCCCATATTTCCAGCTTGGAATTTACGCCGACCAACACAATGTCCTTTTTCATTCCGGCATATTCGGTAAGCTCCGCGCTCAAAGGAATTCTGCCCTGCTTATCAAGCTCGCATGAAATTGCTTTTCCGAAAAGCTTTCGCTGAAGCGCCGCCGCATTTCTGTCGGTAACCGTAGGCAGTGCGCGTACCTTTGCCGCAATTGCCTCCCACTCTTCCTCAGTGTAAAGGTTAAGGCACTCATCAATCGGTGAACGTGTAATATAAACGGTACCGGACAGTTTTTCCCTGATTTTTGCCGGCAGAATAAACCTGCCGCGGTCATCAAGCTGTCTCGGATATTCTCCGACAAAGTTAACCATCTCCGCACCGTCCTTCCTTTTTAATCATTTTTACGGGATTTTCTTCCAAAACGTTCCCATTTGCTCCATTACTCACCCATTATATAACATCATCTTGAAAATATCAATACTTTTTTCAAAAAAAATTAAACTTTTTTTAGGTTTTTATTACAAATATTACCTTCATGTTATATGAATGTCATAATTATCGGCTCGGGGCTTGTAAAAAATAAAAAAAAGTTATATAATATACTTATTAATATACGGAGGCTGCAAAAATGGATAAAATTTCACAAATTCTGATGCAAGAATTTAATCTTAAGGAATTTCAGGTAACAAATACTCTTAAACTGCTTGACGAGGGAAACACCGTCCCATTTATCGCAAGATACAGAAAGGAAGCAACCGGAACACTGTCCGACGAAGTTTTGAGAAGTCTTTCTCAAAGACTTGAACATCTGCGCGGAATTGAGGCTAAAAAAGCTGAAATTACACGCCTTATAGAAGAGCAGGGTAAGCTCACGGAGGAGCTTGTCACGGCAATTGGAAACGCACAGACCGTCACCGAGCTTGACGACATCTACCGTCCGTACCGTCCAAAGCGCCGCACCCGTGCATCCATTGCAAAGGAAAAGGGGTTAGAACCCCTTGCTGAAATAATTCTCGCACAAAAATCCACGGAGGATGTACTTACTCTCGCCGCAGAATACATCGATGCGGAAAAAGACGTAAAAACCGCCGAAGAAGCTGTAAGCGGCGCTTCGGATATCATTGCGGAAATGATTTCTGACAATGCTGATTTCCGCAAAAAAATCCGCGAAATTTCATATAATGCAGGACTTGTTTCAGTAAAAGCCGCAAAGGACGAGGACAGCGTTTACAGCATGTACTACAATTTTTCCGAGCCCGCCGCAAAGCTTGCAAATCATAGAATTCTGGCAATCAACCGCGGCGAAAAGGACGGATTTTTAACCGTAAAGCTTGATGTTGATGAAAGACTCTGCACCGATTATATCAAAAGCGAAATAATCACCGCAAAATCCGGAAGCTTAAAAGCCATAGCAGAGCTTGTCGCCGAGGACAGTTACAAGCGCCTTATCGCACCATCCGTCGAAACCGAAATTCGCGGTATGCTCACAGAACGTGCTGGCGATTCCGCAATAAAAGTTTTTTCAAAAAACTTAAGTGGCCTGCTTCTTCAGCCGCCGGTTAAGGGGAGAACTGTTTTAGGTCTCGACCCCGGCTACAGAACAGGATGTAAGGTTGCGGTTGTCGACGATACCGGAAAAGTCCTTGCAACAAACGTGATATACTGCACACTTCCCAACCACGATAAAGTAAAAGCAAAAAAAATCCTGCGTAGTATGATCGAAAAGTATAACGTAAGCCTTATATCGATAGGAAACGGCACAGCTTCAAAGGAAACCGAGCTTGTGGCGGCAGAACTTATCGGCGAGCTTACAACAAAAGTGTATTACATGATTGTAAGCGAGGCAGGCGCGTCGGTTTATTCCGCTTCAAAACTTGCATCGGAAGAATTTCCCGAATTTGACGTATCCCTGCGCAGTGCCGTATCAATCGCAAGACGTCTGCAAGACCCCCTTGCGGAGCTTGTTAAAATCGACCCCAAAGCAATCGGTGTGGGGCAATACCAGCACGACATGAACCAAAAGCTTTTGGGTGAAGCTCTCGGCGGGGTTGTTGAGGATTGCGTAAACAGCGTCGGTGTTGACCTTAACACCGCATCTCCGTCACTGCTTTCATATGTTTCCGGCATTAATTCCTCCGTCGCAAAAAATATCGCGGCATATCGTGAGGAAAACGGAAAATTTACCGACAGGAAACAGCTTTTAAAAGTCGCAAAACTCGGAAAGAAAGCCTTTGAGCAGTGCGCCGGATTTTTGAGAATTGACGGCGGAAGCAATGTTTTTGACAATACCTCCGTCCACCCGGAAAGCTACGGTGCAGCATCCGCACTGCTTGAAAAACTCGGCTACACAACCGATGATGTGGCAAACGGCAACATCCCGGAGCTTAAAACAAGAATAAAATCTTACGGCACGCAAAAACTTGCGGAGGAGCTTGGCATAGGCATGCCGACCCTTTCCGACATTGCTGACGGACTTCTCAAAAAAGGCCGTGACCCGCGCGATGAGCTTCCTCAGCCAATACTTATGTCGGATGTGCTGAGCATGGAGGATTTAAAGCCGGGAATGACATTAAAAGGTACTGTCCGCAATGTAATCGACTTCGGTGCATTTGTCGATATTGGCGTTCATCAGGACGGATTGGTGCACATTTCCCACATTTCAAACAAGTATATCAAGCATCCTCTTGATGTGCTTTCGGTAGGCGACATCGTAAAAGTAAAGGTTCTTGACGTTGATTTGAAAAAGAAGCGTATTTCCCTTTCCATAAAGGAGGCGGAATAAATTGGAAAATATTATAGCTTTCCCCGGCTTGGGGCTTGAATTTACCGTGAGCCGAGTGGCTTTTACGGTTTTCGGAAAAGAAATTTTTTGGTATGCAATATGCATATTGACAGGATATCTTTCGGGACTTATTTTTGTGAGCGCCACTTGCCGAAAACGTGGCGCCGACCCCGACAATATATTCGACATCTGTTTTTGGGGGCTCATTTTTGGGCTTATCTGCGCGCGAATTTATTATTGCATATTTGATTGGCAATCAATAGGAAGTTTTTGGAATATCTTCAAAATATGGGAGGGCGGCATTGCCATATACGGTGCGCTTATCGGCGCTGTCGCCACCGCGTTTATATATTGCCGCAAGAAAAATCTCAACACCTTGAGAACCTTTGACGTATGCGTTCCCGGACTTTTTATCGGTCAAATCATAGGTCGCTGGGGAAACTTTTTCAATGCCGAAGTTTACGGAAGAGAAACCAAATCCTTTCTCCGCATGACCATAAACGGCGGAAACGGTGTACACCCGCTCTTTCTTCATGAAGGAATTTGGAACCTTATCGGTCTTGTCCTTGTTCTGATTTTCCGCGACAAAAAGAAGGTCGACGGGCAGGTATTCTTCTTCTACATTTTCTGGTACGGCTTCGGACGATTTTTTCTTGAAGGAATGAGACAAAGCGAATACATTCTTTACGTTGTACCGCAAATTCTCGGAATTTCGCAGGTAGTTGCGTTTTTATGTGTCATTCTCGGAATTTACGGAATGATTTTGCTCCCCCGCAAAAAGAAGAGAACCTAAAATACGGCTGTAAAAACCATATTTTTACAGCCGTATTTTTATTACTTGTTTTTTAATAAAAATTCCTCATAACGTGCACCCTGATATGTGTCTCGCCGTACCATTTCCTTATCGATTTCGTTCAGTACAACAAATTTTTTCAAACTCCAAAGCGGCGCTATAAGCGACTCTTTCGAGCCATCTCCTGTCAAGCGCTGAATCACCGTTTCTTTTGGGAAATATTCCAGACAATCCACAACAAGACTTACATACTGCTGAAGTGTCAGCGTTTCAAACTCACCCGCCGCATATTCCTCGGCAATTCGCGTTCCCTTTAATATATGCAGAAGATGAAGTTTTACGCAATGCGGCTTGAGTGCCGCAACCGTTTTTGCGCTTTCCCTTATCATATCCTGAGTTTCTCCCGGAAGCCCCAAAATCAAGTGAACGCAGGTTTTTATATTTTTTTCGGCAAGTCTTTGGTATCCGTCCAGAAAATCCGCATAACTGTGACATCTGTTGATTCTTTCGCCGGTTTTGTCAAACACGGTCTGCAAGCCCAACTCTACCATGAGATAAGTTCTTTCGTTAAGCTCGCAAAGGTAATCAAGCACCTCCTCCGATATGCAATCGGCACGTGTCGCAATCGCCAATCCAACAACATTCGGAAGCGCCAAAACAGGCTCAAATTTTTCTTGCAGAACTTCTTTTGGGGCATATGTATTGGTATTTGCCTGAAAATACGGGATGTATTTTGCCTCCGGCCACTTTTTGTGCATCCTTGCCTTTACTTCCTCAAATTGCGTGACTACATCAAGTTCGGGATTTCCCGCAAAATCTCCGCTCCCCGACAGGCAGTATGTGCATCCGCCAACACCTTTGTTTCCGTCCAAATTCGGGCAGGTAAAACCTCCGTTTAACGCCACCTTAAATACCTTTCCTCCGAAAAGTGTATGCAAGTGATAATTCCAAGTATGATATCTTTTATTGTCAAGAGTATATTCAAATTTATTTTCCATGTTTTCCTATGTTAATGGGGCAGATTCGCCGACCTGCCCCGTTTTTCCCTTTGGCTTATGACAACTCAAAGGATTTGCAATCTGTACATTCGTTCATCGTGGGATTCGGCTCATGTGTGCCGACCGTTATGCAATCCAAGGAGCAATAATCCTTTGACTTGCAGTGATTTTTACACTGCGACACTGTACATTTGATACTTTCATTAGGCTTACAATTACAATTCATTCAAAACACCTCCTGCACATATTATGTGCGGATACTGTGTTTTTATTCATTTACAATCACAAAAGATGTTTGTACTTATTGTAAAGCTCCACAGCTCTTTTTATTTCGCTCTGAGTAAGTACGCTCTTTACGTATTTCCTAAGCGCCGCCTTGTCACCTGCTTCGGAAAGCGCGTTCGTCTTTGCAAGGTCGATTTTTGCGATAATCGCCGCGCCGTCGCTTATTTCATTGCTTTTTGCCTCCGCCATAATACGGTCATATGCACTTTTTTGTGCATCGCCCGCAGCTTCTGAGGCTTTTTTGATTCTTTCCGAGGTGGCTTCCGCCTCATTCTTATCAGCGCCTGTATTCACGTTATCAATTTCCGTTTCGGGCGCACCGGTTCCATCTTCACTCTCCGACTCTTCCGCAAGTTCCAGCATGGTATTGAGAAGTTCCACCGCATCCTTTTTATTGAAATTTTTAATATTATCCAAAATTCTGTCGTCCGTCAGATACTTTGCAAAGGTAATCATATCCTTGCCTGTCAAAAGTTCCTCCTCGGTTTGGGAGGAAATTGCGGCATTATATTTCGGCACTACATAAAAATTCCACACAGCCGCCGCTGCCGCCGCCAATATTGCCGTTGCCGCCGCGATAATAATGACCGTTGTTACAATTATTTTTTTAGTTCTTTTTTTCATAGTTTTTTCCTCTTAAATCAAAAACATGGAAACAATCCCGATTGCAACCGGAACCATAATCGCCGCCGCCAATACCGCACATATAATTCTTTTTGTTTTATCGCTGAAATGCATTTTATTTTTCCCTCTTTCTCAATTCTTTAAAAAATTTTTTTATTATGATTTCACATTCTTCACGCATAATTCCGCCGCAAAAGCCTATTTTATGCGGCAAAATTCCCGATAAGTCGCATACGCTTCCAAGGCATCCGGATTTTTGGTCATACGCCCCGAAATAAACATTGTTTATCCGCGCTTGGATTATCGCTCCCGCACACATCGGGCAGGGTTCAAGGGTTACATATATGTCACAGCCCGGAAGCCGCCACCCTCTGAGCTTTCGACAAGCCTTGTCTATGGCAATAACTTCCGCGTGCATAAGTGCGTTTTTCTTTGTTTCTCGCTTATTGTATCCGCGTGCAATCACCTTCCCGTCGCGAACAACTACCGCTCCGACAGGCGTTTCTCCGATTTTTGCCGCTTTTTCCGCTTCCTTAAGAGCCGCGCGCATAAATTTGACGTCCATTTGCCTCTCCTTAATCATTTATATCGCTATTTTATCACAATATTTAAACTTTTGCAATAAAAGTTATTGTTTTTCTTTGCAAAAATTGTTATAATGATGTCGTAATTGTATTAAAACCACCAATAACAACGGAGAATATAAATGGAACAAACTGCATTTAAAACACTTGAATTCGATAAAATACTTGACAAACTCGCCGGCTATACCGAAAACGAGGCTGTCAAAAATAGCATACTCTCATTAAAACCCTTTACGACACTTGCCGAAGCAACAAGTGCACAGCGCGAAACCACCGAAGCTGTCAACACTTGCTACAAGCTCGGTAATCCGCCGGTCAATTTCAGCGTACAAGACGTAACTCCGGTTGCCTCCCGCTGTGATATCGGCGGTGTATTAAACCCACGCGATTTGATGGCGGTATCACGTGTTCTTTACGTTGCGCGTCGCATTAAATCTTATCTTTCGTCAAGCGGAGAGGATTCGGAGCTTCTTCACGCACTTTCCGACTCAATCGTCACGGTTAAGTCTCTGGAGGATTCAATTAATTCAAAAATCCTGTCCGAAACGGAAATCGCAGATGATGCCTCCTCAGACCTTTTTGCAATCCGCAGAAAGATAAAATCGCTGAACTCAAAAATCAAGGAAAGCCTTAACACCATGATTCGCTCGGAGAGCTGTAAAAAATATCTCCAGGATGCCATTGTCACAATTCGCTCCGACCGATATGTAATTCCGGTTCGTGCCGAATACCGCGGCGAAATCCCCGGAATAGTACACGATTCCTCCGCAAGCGGTGCAACGCTTTTTATCGAACCGATGAGTGTGGTGAACGCCAACAACGAAATCCGCGCTCTTTTAAACCGCGAACAGCTTGAAATCGAACACATACTGGCAGAACTTTCCGCAGAGGCGGCAGAATATTCATCGATAATCCTCTCGGACTACAACTTAATATGCCGATTGGATTTTATTTTCTGCAAGGCAAAGCTTGCTTTTGAGATGAAAGCAACCGAGCCTGTATTAAACGATAAAGGAATTATCAATTTCAAAAAAGCGCGGCATCCCCTTATCCCACACGATAAGGTTGTTGCCAACGATATATATCTCGGCGGAAAATTTGATACTCTTGTTATCACCGGTCCGAACACCGGCGGAAAAACAGTTACCTTAAAAACTATCGGCCTTTTTTCCGTTATGGCAGCGTCCGGTCTGCATATTCCGGCAAATGAAAACAGCGAGGCAGCTGTGTTCAAAAAGTTTTTTGCCGATATTGGCGATGAGCAGAGCATTGAACAGAGCCTTTCCACATTTTCATCGCACATGGTCAAAATCGTGGATATCATAAACGAAGCGGATTCTGATTCCCTTGCCCTTTTTGACGAACTCGGCGCAGGTACCGACCCCACCGAAGGTGCGGCACTTGCCATATCGGTTTTGGAGCGCCTGCGCGCATACGGAGCCGTTACCGCGGCGACCACACATTACAGCGAACTTAAAATTTTTGCCTTAACAACCGACGGTGTGGAAAACGCCTCCTGCGAATTCAATATAGACAACCTCCGACCCACATACAAGCTCCTTATCGGTGTCCCGGGAAAATCAAACGCTTTTGCCATATCAAAGCGTCTCGGTCTTGCTGAGGACGTAATCGCGCGCGCCAATGAAATTTTAAGCGATGAAGATATAAAATTTGAGGACGTTATAACCGACCTTGAACAAAACCGTGCGGAAGCTCAATCCGAAATGGAATACGCAAAGCGCATGAAGCGCGAACTTTCCGACCTAAAGCAAGAAATTGAGGCGGAACGCAAAAAACTTAAGGAATCAAAAGCGCGAATTTTGGAGGATGCGCGCCGCGAAGCAAAAATCCTCATTATGGATGCAAAAGAGGAAGCAAACAGCATTATAAAAGACCTTGAACGCATGCGCATTGAGGGGAAATCCGCAGGCATAAACGAAAAGGCGCAGAAAGCGCGTGAAAAGCTGAAAAAGCGTGAGGACAGCATAGACCGCGCCATGAAAAAAAGCGGCAACCCCCGCAAAACTTTCCGCGAACCGCCGAAAAACCTTAAGCCCGGCGAAACCGTGCGTCTTTTGGATATGGACCAAACCGCAACGGTACTAAAATCTCCCGACAACAAAGGCATGGTGCGCATCCAAGCCGGAATTATGAAAACCGATGTCCACATTTCCAATCTTGAACGGGTAAAAGATAATTCCGCAAAAGAGGTTGCAGAGCGTTATGTAAAATCCTCTGCGGCATACGTTTCAAAAACAAAAAATGTTTCAACGGAAATCGATGTGCGCGGGCAAACGCTTGAAGAAGCAATCATGAACGTGGAAAAATTCATTGACGATTGCTATCTTGCCGGAGTTTCCCCGGTCACAATAATCCATGGCAAAGGCACCGGAATACTGCGCCAAGGCATAACCGATATGCTTCGCCGCAGCAAATACGTAAAATCTCAGCGTGCCGGTCGTTACGGCGAGGGAGAAACCGGTGTTACAATCGTTGAACTTATATAATATATGAAAGGAAATGCCACTGTAGGCATGGTTAATAAAAATGGCAAAGAAAAAAACAACCGTAACAAATGCAATGCGTATTCTCTCCGCTTCAAAAATCCCGTTTGAGGCTGTGGAATACGCAGCGGATGAGGTTGGCGAAAATTTCGGCGTGCACATTGCGGAACTCACAGGAATACCCTGCCGCCAATCCTTCAAGACTCTTGTTGCAAAAGGGAATGAAATTATGGTTATTTGTATTCCCGTTGACAAGGAGACAGACCTTAAAAAGCTTGCCTCCGCCTCGGGAAGCAAGAAAACCGAGCTTATACACGTAAAGGAGCTTCTTCCTTTAACCGGATATATTCGCGGCGGCGTATCGCCTATCGGTATGAAGAAAAAATATCCCACATACATTCACAAAAGCTGTATGGATTTTGACAAAATCGCCGTATCCGCCGGTGTTTGCGGCATTACGCTTCTGCTCTCGCCCGCAGACCTTGTGGGCATAACAGGTGCGGCAGTGTGTGATTTGATAAAGGATTAACGAAATCCCGCATAAATTCGCGGTTTTAATCACGAAAGGAGACTTAAATATGAAAGTATTCAACAAAGCTGATATTCTTGTGCCTCAAGGCATAGATTTTCAAAAATGGAGCATTGTTGCATGTGACCAATACACCTCTGAACCGGATTACTGGAACAATGCAGCGGATTTTGTAAAGGATTCGCCCTCCGCACTCAATATCGTTTATCCCGAAGCGTTTTTGTCCGAGGGGGATTCCCGCATAGAAAAAATCAATGCTACAATGGAAAAATATCTTAAAAGCGGCATTTTTGAAGAACTTACAGATAGTATGATATATGTTGAGCGCACCATGGCAAACGGCAAAATGCGCCGCGGAATTATCGGTGCGGTTGACCTTGAAGCTTATGACTTTTCAAAAAATTCACAAAGCAAAATCCGTGCAACCGAGGGAACCGTTCTTGAGCGTATTCCTCCGAGAGTGAAAATCCGCGAAAACGCGCCTTTGGAGCTTCCTCATATAATGCTCCTTATCGATGATGCGGAAAAAACCGTTATAGAGCCAATATGCCCGGATGAAAAGCTTTACGATTTTGATTTAATGGCAGACAGCGGCCATCTTACCGGCTATATTCTGCCCAATGATGAGGCAAACCGCGTTTTGTCCGCACTCGATGCATTGGACGAAAAAGCGGATGGAAATTTGCTTTTCGCCGTCGGTGACGGGAACCATTCCCTTGCCACCGCAAAAACCTGCTGGGAAAATTTAAAAAAGACCCTTTCTCCCGAGGAAGCACAGACACACCCCGCGAGATTTTGCCTTGTGGAAATAGAAAACATACATGAGGATGCCCTCGAATTTGAGCCGATACACAGGATTGTTTTTAATACCGACCCCGAAAAACTTCTTGCCGAATTCAAAAAACATTATCCCTCCTGCACCGAAAATGTCGGAGAGGGTCAGCACATCATTTACTCCTACGGCAAAAATCACGGAGATTTATACGTAAAAAATCCGCCGAGTGCACTTGCTGTCGGCACGCTCCAAACCTTTTTGGACGATATCGGATGCCAAATAGATTATATACACGGAGCGGATGTCGCAACACGTCTTTCCCAAAACGACGGCTGTATTGCATTTCTTCTTCCGCCCATGCAAAAAAGCGACCTTTTTAAAGGTGTTATAAAGGACGGCGCTCTGCCCAGAAAGACCTTTTCCATGGGGGAAGCACACGACAAAAAATTCTATTTTGAAGCCAAGAAAATTAAATAGCTTGACCTTTTTCGTTTTTTTTGCTATAATGGGGTGAATCATTTTTTAAGGAGATTGAGATGGAACATTTAGCCAAGGCAGGTCTTAACAGCAAGACCCGCCGCGAATATATGATTAAAATTTCATTGGTTGCCTCCGTCAGCCTGCTGGGAATTATACTTTCCGTGTGCAGTATATTTCTCGGAAATTATCTGTTTGCGGCATGGTACTTTGCGGCTTTCGTTTTGGGGCTGTCCTATGTAATAATCAGAATAAACACAGTTTTTCCTACATACCTTGCGGCAGATTCCGAGAAAGTTATTCTGTCGGTATGGCAGAACGGCATTTTGCCGTACACTCTTCCTGAAAAGCCGACTCTTCTTTCGGATTTCATTCCGGAAAAAGTCAAAACCGACGAAATATCCATAAGCGATATCGATATGGTTTTATTGGGTTCGCGGAAATATCTTATCCGCAACCTAAACGATGATGAATACCCCGAAATATTAAAACGACTTGATAAAAACAAGCACTTCGACGGAACTTTAAAGCGCATGGATTTCATTTACATTAGAGCGAAAAACGGCGAAAATTGCTTTATGTCGATAACCGGTTTTGACATTTCCGAGCTTTCGGAAGTTATTGCCGTTATCGAAAAATATTGTCAAGGGGTTCGGATTATGACCAATCTGCCGAAACTTGCGCGCCTCAGAAACAGCATAAAATAACAAAAACAAGCTGTGTGTCCGACTTCTTTCGGATATACAGCTTTTTCATTTACAAGATTACTTCATGCAAATTAACAATTTCTTAACAAAATATCCATTGAACTTCACAATATATTATGTTAAACTGTATAAGTAAAAAAATTGAAAGGCTGAGATATGTGAAAAAAATTATTATACCCGTTCTGTGTGCGGTGCTTGCTTCTTCATCCGCGGTAAGTGCCAGCGATTTATCGGATTGGGCGGTTAGTGAGTATGACAGCGCAAACAGTGCGGGGCTTATCCCTTACAGCATTGTTTCCGAAAGACTTACGGACAGCGTTACCCGCGTTGAATTTTGCGAGGCAGTCATGAATCTTTACATGATTATGAAAGGCGATATGCCGGATATGTCGGGAAATCCTTTTACCGACACCGATAACGAATCTGTGAAAATGGCATACGCCCTGGGAGTTATAAACGGCAAAACCGAAACGGAATTTGCACCCGAGGACCCCATAAAGCGTCAGGAAATGGCGAAAATCATAATGCGGACGATAAATGCGGCGAACAAGGACGCACATGTTACCATGGAAGAGTTGGAAAAGCTGATAGTTTTCGAAGATTTCGGCGACACCGATGATTGGGCAGCGGCGGATATCGCAAAAAGTATTAAATACGAAATCATGAACGGCGTTTCCGAAACGGTTTTACTGCCTAAGGGCTTCGCCACGCGCGAGCAGGCGATTGCGATTATAAACCGCGCTTTTGAAGCTTTTTCGGATAACATAGTATTCTATGAACAGCCGGAAATAACCGACCTTTACAGCGGTATCACCCTGTCGGACTCTTTCTCTTTCAGCTGGACACCCATCGATAACGCAAAGGAATACATCGTAATCGTAAAAGATGCCGGATCTGACTATGCCGCAAGCTTTACCGTAAAGTCCGGCGAAATAGATATTTCGGACAAAAATCTCGATTACAACAAAAACTATACAGTTTTGGTCGGTGCAAAAATGAGTGACTTCATTACGGTTTTTTCCGACCCTGTCGATGTTTACTACGGTACTCCCCGCGAGGTGAGCAACATCATAACTTCAACCGAGGACAAGTATAAGCGGGTTTTCCCGGGCGGAATTCCCTTTGCCCTGCAAAGCGATGCCGATTACAACATGCAGACGGTAAGTTTCCCCGCATGGAAACTCGGCAAAAGCGGAGAAAAATATTCCTCAACCATGTATGTTACGGTAAATCGAAATTTAGCCGATGAGGTGGTTAAAATTTTTACCGAAATTTACAAGGCACCGGAAAAGTTCCCGATTAAGGATGTCGGCGGCTACAGCTGGCGAACAACAGCTTTCGGCAGTGTTTCACAACACAGCTACGGAACATGTATCGACATAAATTTCGACGAAAACTATTACTGTTATCCCTCCGGTCAGGCAATTACCGGAAGCTTCTGGAAACCGTATGAAAATCCGTTTTCCATCACGCCCGAAGGCTCGGTGGTTGCGGCGTTCTCCAGATACGGCTGGACCTGGGGCGGCAGTTGGACCAATCTTAAGGACTACATGCATTTTTCCTACCTGGGAAAATAGCTTAAACGGCACTTTGTTTTACCATGTTATGCTTTTGACCTTGAAAATCCTGTCATTTTCCTATAAGTGACGGGATTTTTTTGTTTAATTTTTGTTATTATTGCTATTGTATAAACCGACAAAATATGATAAAATTATACAGTGTATGTAAAACGGAATTAAATTTTTGGAGGTCTTTTAATGACAAATCGTGAAAATATCAGAAATATAGCAATAATCGCGCACGTTGACCACGGAAAAACCACATTGGTTGACGCCATGCTCCGTCAAAGCGGAATTTTCCGTGAAAACGAGCAAATCGAAGAGCGTGTAATGGACTCGAATGACTTGGAACGTGAAAGAGGCATAACAATCCTTGCGAAAAACACTTCCTTAATGTATAAGGACATTAAAATAAATATCATTGACACCCCCGGACATGCCGATTTCGGCGGCGAGGTTGAGCGCGGTCTTGAAATGGCGGATGGTGTTCTTCTTTTGGTGGATGCCTTTGAGGGATGTATGCCCCAAACACGTTTTGTGCTTTCAAAGGCACTCGCCCTCGACTTAAAGCCGATTATCGTTGTTAATAAGGTTGACCGCCCCAATGCACGTCCCTACGAGGTTGTGGATGAAGTTCTTGACCTTTTTATCGACTTGGGTGCGACCGAGGAACAACTTGACACTCCGGTTATCTATGCCTCGGGGCGTGACGGCTGGGCAACTGCGGAATATAACCCCGAACAGCCCAATGAGGACTTGCGTGAAATGTTTGAGCTTATAGTAAATTACATTCCATGCCCTGGTTGCGTTGATGACGGTCCTTTCCAGATGCTGGTTTCCAATATCGATTATGATGACTACACCGGCAGAATCGCTGTCGGAAAAATTCAGCGCGGTAAGGTTACAACCGGCATGCCGCTTATTCTCTGCAAGCCGGACGGAAAGAAAATCCACGGCAAAGCGGTTAAACTCTACACATTTGACGGTCTTAAAAAGGATGTTGCCGATGAAGTCGGAGCGGGCGATATGGTTGCCATTTCCGGCATAGCCGATATCAACATAGGTGATACGCTCTGTGACGTAAACAATCCCGAGCCCCTCCCCTTTGTTAAAATCGATGAGCCGGTTCTGTCCATGACTTTCAGCGTAAACGATTCACCATTTGCGGGCAAGGACGGAAAATTCGTTACATCACGTCATCTCCGTGACAGACTTTTCCGCGAGCTTGATTCAAACATCAGTCTGAGAGTGGGCGAAACCGATTCCACCGAAGCTTTCGTTGTTTCGGGCAGAGGTGAACTTCACCTTTCGGTTTTGATAGAAAATATGCGCCGCGAGGGATATGAATTCCAGGTATCCAATCCGGTTGTTATATATAAGGAAATCGACGGTGTTAAATGCGAGCCGATTGAGCGCTTGACGGTTGATGTTCCGGAGGAATTCACCGGCGTTATCATGGACGGCGTTATCGCAAGAAAGGGCGAAATGGTCAACATGGAGCCGACAGCACAAAACTACACCAGACTTGAATTTTTAATTCCGTCACGCGGACTTATCGGCTACCGTAGCGAAATGCTTACGGCAACAAAGGGTACCGGCGTTGTAAACAGTATCCTTGAAAGCTACGAGCCGTACAAGGGCGATATTCAGCCGAGAAACCGCGGTGCACTCATCGCCTGGGAAAACGGTACCAGCATAACCTACGGTCTCTTTAACGCACAGGAGCGTGGAACTCTCTTCATCGGTGCCGGCGTGGATGTTTACGAGGGCATGATTGTCGGCGAAAACGCACGTCAGGACGATATTGTGGTTAATGTCTGCAAGAAAAAGCACGCGACAAACACACGTGCCTCCGGCTCGGATGATGCTTTAAAGCTTGTTCCGCCAAAGGATATGTCGCTTGAGCAGTGCCTCGATTTCATTGCGGATGATGAGCTTTTGGAGGTTACTCCAAACCACCTGCGTATGAGAAAGAGAATTTTAAAAACCGACCTGCGCGCAAAAGCCAAGGCGCGGTCATAAAATATTTGTTTTGGGAAAGGATATTATATATGATAACAAGTAAACAGCGCGCTTTTTTGAGAAAGGAAGCACACGGAATTCCTCCGGTATTTCAAATCGGAAAAAACGGCATTACCGAGGAATTGCTTTCCCAGCTCAGCCTGGCGCTTGAATCCCGCGAGCTTATAAAGGTTCATATTTTGGAAACGGCACTTCTGGACACAAAGCCTACCGCCAATGAGGTTGCGGAAAAGCTCGGTGCCGAGCCGGTTCAGGCAATCGGTTCAAAATTCGTGCTCTATAAGCGTGCAAAAAACGAAAAAAACAGAAAAATCGAGTTACCGAAAAAATGAAAAAAATAGGTATTTTGGGCGGAACATTCAACCCCATTCATAACGGACACATCGAAATAGCCCATGCGGCAATGCAAGAATATCACCTTGACCGGGTGATATTTTTGACCAGTGGAAACCCTCCCCACAAGCGGGACAGGGAAATTTTGGATGCAAAAATCCGCCATATAGCGGTAAAACGTGCCATATCCGCTTCGGACGGATTTGTTCCTTGTGATTATGAAGTAAACCGCAGGGAATATTCCTACACTGCAAATACCCTTAAGCATTTTAAAGAGGAATTTCCCGAGGATGAAATTTATTTCATAATCGGCGGCGATTCCCTGAGAGATTTCGGAAGCTGGTATCATCCCGAGGAAATTTTAAAGCTTTGCACTCTGTTGGTCTATGACCGAAGCGGCGGCATTATTCAATCGGATTTTGCAAAACCCATCCGCGGTGCAAAAATCGAAATTTCTTCAACGCAAATTCGCCGCATGGCGGCTATGGGACAGGATATTTCGAAATTCGTTCCGCGCAGTACGGCGGATTTTATAAAAAGAAACAATTTATACCGAAACATCACTGATTTCGAATCCCACCTAAAAACACTGCTTGTGCCCGAGCGCTTTTCGCACAGTATGGGCGTGCGTGATACCGCGGTCGCCATGGCAAAGGTTTTCGGGGCAGATGTGGAAAAAGCGGAAATTGCCGGGCTTTTGCATGACAACGCGAAAAATGTCAAAAACTTATACGAACGCTGTATAGACCTTGAAGTTGAACTTGACGAATTTGAACTGCGTTCTCCCGCGCTTGTTCACCCAAAACTGGGTGCGGAAACGGCAAAATGCGAATTCGGCATAACCGACACTGAAATTTTTGATGCAATCCGCTGGCATACAGTCGGCAGACCCGGCATGAGCCTTTTGGAAAAAATTATTTTTGTTGCGGATTTAACCGAGCCCGGGCGCACATTCCCCGATGTTGAGCCGCTGCGTCGGCTTGCGTTTTCCGACATCGATGCGGCACTTGCCGAGTGCATTGCCTCAACAATCCGCATAAATCGTATGCGTGGCGACGAAATTCATCCTAACGCATATAAAATTCTTGAGGAATTGGGAAAATGTTATAATTAGACATTAGTTTTTTTGTGTAAAAAAATATGATTTTTTTTTAGCAAAAAGCGTTGACAATTATATTTGCATGTGTTACAATTAAAGAGTATAAAAGGATACTATGTTTATAGGAATAAATAAAAGGAAGGAAGATATTTCATGAAAAAGTTAGTTTCAATAGCTTTGGCTTCTGTGATTATGGCTTTTTCCGCGAGTGCGTTTGCCGATGCAAATACATCCGTCAGCGTTGCCGGAGCAGCAAATAACGTTACAAGTTTTGCTACTACTCTAAACGATACTCAGTTCCCCGGATTTAAGCCCGGTGACACTCTTAATTTCACGCTCACAGGTCTGACAGCCGGCAAGCAACTTACACTTATCAGCTATAAGGTTAACAATGAGGGAACCACAGCAGATTTAAGCAACACGACAATTCAGTATATCAATCAGTATACCGCTACGCAAGACGAATCACAGCAAGAAACCACAGTTGGTGCCGTTCAACAAATCGCTTACACTATCAGAGATATTGAAGAGGGAATTTACAAAATTGCGATAAATGACGGTACAGATAGCGAAAACCTTACATTCTTCTACAAGGTTGGTAATCCTAAAGTTGAACTTGTCAAGGGAACAGAAGATGGCACTACAACCGATTACATTTTGAAGCAAACATCAGATGATACATATTCCGTAGCTTTTGTCGCAAAGGCAACTCTCGGAGCTGATGTTGCTTTTTCTGACGTCGGTGTTAAGTCCCTTGGATTTAAATTTGAAAAAGTCGAGGGTGAAAGTGCGAAATCTGAGGTTAAACAGCTGACCTCGGATCAATTTACGAGCATTGAGACAAACGGAAGTCTTAGTGTTTATTACGGTGTTACAATATATAATATCCCTAATACACAAGTTTTTGATATAAACGTTCAACCACTGTTAATTGAAAATAATATATAAATAAGGAGGCAAAGCAAATGAAAAAGAATTATATTAAACCCGGCCTCCGCATGGAGAAGTTTACTGTAGAAGATATTATAACTGCTTCTGATTCACACAACCTTTTGTACGGCAAGCAGTTCTCTGAAGCCGGCATTGAAGCCGAAGGTGGCACAATAACTTTCACCAGCGGTAATACGTTGAATAGTATCAATTATGCAGAATTCTTAAATTAATCATGTAAAAAAGCACCTGTTTGTAACGGGTGCTTTTTTACATTTTGTAACTTCCTGCACTACTGAATTTTTTTCAACATATTCAAAATATTCCGTTTTCTCACCCTCTTTGTGCTTTCAGACCTGTAACCGCTTTAAAAAAAATTCCCACACTTCTCCCCGCAGCTTACACCTATAGGGCGAGTTGTCGAAGTTTTACGTCTTTTACCTTGTAAAAGACGACGAAACTTGCAACTTGTGCGAAGCCGCTAAACCACGGGGTTCAAAGGGTACCCCTTTGCGACTTTTCGCACTTTTGGTCGCTTAAAAGTACAAATATATAAAAAACAGCCGCACCTCCACGCGACCGCTTTTTACATCATTATATACATCTCCGACACTATTTATCACTTGTCATTTTTTCTTGCTTTACCTTATGGTCAATAATATGGCGGGAAGCAAGCTCACGCTTTACATCATACACACTTATACCCATTTCCGTCATCATTACCATAACATGGTAAGCAAGGTCTGCAATTTCATAAATCGTTTCCTTTTTATCGTCTGCCTTTGCCGCGATGATTACCTCTGTACACTCCTCTCCCACCTTTTTGAGAATTTTATCAATTCCTTTTTGGAAGAGATAGGTAGTATACGACCCCTCCGGCATATCGCGTTTTCTGCCCCGAAGAAGCTCATACAGCCCTTCAGTTGAAAACGCGCCGATTGTTTGACTTTCAAAAACCGGCTTTGTGAAACATGACTCGGTGCCGGTATGGCAAGCCGGTCCATCCTTTTTAACGGTTACAATAAGCGCATCATTGTCGCAATCAGCGGTGATGGAAGCTATGTGCTGATAGTTACCGCTCGTTTCACCCTTAAGCCACAGCTCGTTTCGGGAACGACTGAAAAAGCAGGTCAGCTCCTTTTCCATAGATATTTCAAGACTTTCGCGGCTCATGTAGGCGAGAGTTAAAACCTTTCCGTTTTCCGCATCCATCACAATCGCGGGGATAAGTCCTTTTTCATCAAATTTCAGTTCATTAATATTAAGCATACTTTGCACCTCACATTCTGACATTTATATTGTTTTCTTTCAGTGTTCTTTTTAATTTATCGATTTTTACTTCACCAAAGTGAAAAACGGAAGCGGCAAGCCCCGCATCAATATCAGGGATTTTTTGAAACAGCTCCACAAAATCCTTTTCACATCCGGCACCGCCCGATGCGATAACCGGCACATTCACGGCATCGCATACAGCCCTTAAAAGCTCTGTATCAAAACCGTTTTTAACACCGTCGGTATCGATTGAATTCACAACCACTTCACCTGCACCGCCGCTTACGCATTTTTTTATCCAATCGATTGCGGATAGCCCGGTATTTTCTCTGCCACCCTTGGCAAACACATTAAACTCACCGTTTACGCGCTTTATATCTACCGACAGCACAACGCATTGGTTGCCGTATTTTTCCGCCGCGGCGGAAATCAGGCTCGGGTTTTTAATCGCGCCGGAATTAACACTTACCTTGTCTGCACCGCACTTTAATACGCGGTCAAAATCCTCTGTGGTGTTGATTCCGCCGCCTACCGTAAGAGGAATAAAAATATTTCCCGCAACCTCCTTCAAGATGTCGGTAAACAGCTGTCTGCCCTCTCCGGATGCTGTTATATCATAAAAAACAAGTTCGTCCGCACCGCAATCGCTGTAATATTTTCCCAGCGCCACCGGTGAAGAGACGTCGCTTAGGTTTTCAAAATTCACACCCTTAACAACCCTGCCGTCCTTTACATCCAGGCAGGGGATAATTCTTTTTGTAATCACTTCGCCGCCTCCAATGCATCTTCTATTTTTACAGCGCCTATATAATACGCTTTGCCGATGATTGCGCCGTATATATCCATTTCGCGCAGTGCTCGCACATCCTCTACGGAGGATACGCCGCCCGATGCGGTAATATCTATGTCAAACTGCTCCGACAACTGTTTGTAAAGTCCGAGATTTGTTCCCTGCATGGCGCCGTCCTTTGAAATATCCGTACAAATAATGGTTTTAACGCCTATTTCCTGCATGTGCCCAAAAAAATCATAACAGCTGTAGCTCGATTTTTCAAGCCAGCCCTTAATTGCAACCTGTCCGTCCTTTATATCTGCACCGACAGCGATTCTTTCGCCGTATTTTTCAACTGCACATCTTAAAAAATCCTCATCCGTAACTGCGGCAGTGCCCAAAATTACTCGGTCAATCCCGCTGTCAAGGTACGCTTCAACCGTTTTCATATTTCGTATTCCGCCACCGATTTCGGTAAACAATGAAGTTTCTTCGGCAATCTGCTTTACAATGTCAAGATTCGGCGTGTTGCCGTCTTTCGCCCCTTCCAGATCAACAATATGAATATATTTCGCTCCCCTATTTTCAAAATCGCGGGCGATTTCTATGGGGTTGTCACTGTAGACGGTCATTTGGCTGTAATCGCCCTTAAAAAGCCGCACCGCCTTGCCGTCATATAAATCTATTGCGGGAAAAATCTTCATTTTGCCACCTCCGTTTCGCAAAAGGCTCGCAGAATATCCAAGCCGATTTTGCCGCTTTTCTCGGGATGAAATTGACATCCGAAAATATTATTTCTGCCCACAGCGGCGGTTACAGACACACCGTAGTCGGTATCCGCAATCAAGCTGTCACCGCACTCTGTGGCATAAAAGGAATGTACAAAATAAACATATTCTCCGTCCTTAATATACTTAAACAACGGCGAATTTTTACGTATATTCAACATATTCCAGCCTATATGCGGAATTTTGAGCTTCTTCGGTAAAGTACCCTCCATCGGAACAACCTTTCCGCTAAGGAGACCCAACCCGTCAAATTCACCGTATTCATAGCTTTTTTCAAAAAGCATTTGCATGCCGAGGCAAATTCCCAATAATGGTTTTCCGCTTTTCGCCTGCTCCGTTATAACCTTATCAAGTCCGCTGTTTTTAAGCTTTTTCATCGCATCGCCGAACGCGCCCACACCGGGAAGCACAATTCTGTCTGCCCGCTCGATAACCTCGGGGTCATCGGTTATAACCGCATTTTCGCCGATTGCACCAAATGACGAACAAAGTGAAAACAAATTTCCAACACCGTAATCCGTAATTGCCAGCATTAAATCACCCCTTTTGTGGAGGGAATTTCGTCCTCATAGCCCTTTTCTGCGGCCACAGCGGCTTTAAGCGCGCGCGCCGTCGATTTAAACGCTCCCTCTATAATGTGATGCGAATTCGTTCCGCTTATCTGCTTAATGTGCAAAGTTATATCGGCATTTCGAACAAGACTTATGAAAAACTCCTGTGCCAGCTCGGTATCAAATTCGCCGACCTTTTCGGTTGGAATTGACAGGTCATATTCAAGGTGCGCTCTGCCGGAAATATCAACCGCCGACAGAATAAGTGCCTCGTCCATAGGCAGAAGCATGCTGCCGTAGCGGGTAATTCCGCGTTTATCCGCCAAAGTGGTTTTTATTGCGGTCCCCAAAGCTATACCAACATCCTCAACCGTATGGTGAAAATCCACATAGGTATCACCTTTGCAAACAAGCTCCAAGTCAAAGCGCGCATGCGCCGAAAACAGCGTAAGCATGTGGTCAAAAAATCCACAACCTGTGGAAACGGTGCTTTTTCCGCTTCCGTCAATATTCAGTTTTAAACTAATATCAGTTTCGTTGGTTTTACGATTAATTTCCGAACTTCTCATAAACTTTCTCCTAAAATTTCCTTTACCGCGGCAACAAAGCTTTCCATTTCCTCCCTACTGCCGATTGTTATACGGCAATAATCGCTGATTCGCTCTTTCGCGAAATGACGGACAAGTATGCCGTGCCGCTTAAGCTTTTCATACAGCTCAAATCCGCCGATTTTATCCGATTTTGCAAACAGAAAATTTGCTTTTGACGGTAAAACATCAAATCCGCACTTTTTAAGCTCTGACGCTGTATATTCCCGAGTTTGCGCGATTTTTTCGCAATTTTCCGCATAATAGGCATTTTCCTTTATCGCCGCCGCTCCCGCCGCCTGAGTAAGGCGATTAATGTTATACGGATTTGTGGAATACTTGATTTTTTCAAGGTCCGCTATAATTTCCTTATCGGCAATCGCGTATCCCAGGCGCGCTCCTGCCATACTTCGTGATTTTGAAAACGTGCCGACACACAAAAGATTTTTGTACTTTTCCGTAAGCAGAACACAGCTTTCTCCGCCGAAATCCACATATGCTTCATCGATAAGCACAACGCTGTTCGAGTTTGAGCACAGAATTTTCTCTATCTCGTTTTTGGGCAGTTCTATCCCCGTGGGCGCGTTTGGATTGGCAATTACTATAAGCTTATTTTTATTCATAAACTTTTCGCTGTTAACGGTGAAATCCTCGCGCAGTGGAATTATCTCGCTTTTTACACCGTGAAGCTCGGCAAAAACCGAGTAAAATCCGTAGGTAATATCACAGTAAGCGGCTCCGTTTTCGGCAAAAGCCATAAATGAAAAATTCAAAATATCATCCGAACCGTTTGCAAGAAAAACATTATCGGCATCCACCTTGTAATGATTGGCAAGAGCCTGCTTTAAAGCTTTTGATTCCGGGTCCGAATAAAGACGCAACAGAGACACTTCCTCGCGGCTCACAGCATCAAAAACTGCCGGTGACGGCGGATATGGAGATTCGTTTGTATTAAGCTTTATGTATCTTCTGTCGCGCGGCTGTTCACCCGGAGTATACGCGGTGAGCTTTTGAAGCTCACTTTTTAAAAATCTGCTCATAATTATTTCGTCTCCTCAAATCTTATGGTCGCACTTCGCGCATGAGCCGAAAGACCCTCTTTTTCCGCAAAAAACGCAACGTCATCGGCAACGCGAGCCAAAGCATCGCGTGTATAATATGTATACTGCGATTTTTTAACGAAATCGTCTACCGAAAGTGGGCTTGAAAATCTCGCGGTTCCCGAAGTCGGTAAGGTGTGGTTCGGTCCGGCAAAATAATCGCCCAAAGCCTCCGGGCAGTAGCGCCCCATAAAAATACTGCCGGCATTTTCTATTTTATCAAGATAATCAAAGGGATTATCCACACAAAGCTCAAGGTGCTCCGGCGCAATTTCGTTTGCAACGGCGATAACGTCGGTTATATTATCCGCAACAATTATTTTTCCGTTGGTATCGATTGACTCTCTCGCAATGTCACATCTTGAAAGACGGCTCAGCTGGTTCTCTATCTCCTCGCTTACCCTCTGCGCCAGCTCCATACTGTCGGTTACCAGCACCGCACTTGCCATTTTGTCATGCTCCGCCTGGGAAAGAAGGTCGGCGGCGACAAAACTCGGGTTGCTTTTTCCGTCCGCTATCACAAGAATTTCGCTGGGACCCGCTATCATATCGATTGATACTCTTCCGAAAACCTGTCGTTTCGCTTCGGCAACAAATGCATTTCCCGGTCCCACAATTTTATCCGCTTTCGGGACGGTTTCGGTTCCGTAAGCAAGCGCCGCAACTGCTTGCGCGCCGCCTATTTTGAAAATTCTGTCCACACCCGCAATCCTTGCGGCGGCAAGAATAACCGGATTTACCTTTCCGTTCGGCGACGGCGGTGTGGTAATGCAAATATTTTTACATCCCGCAATTTTCGCCGGTATGCTGTCCATCAAAACCGTTGACGGATATGCGGCGGTACCGCCCGGAACGTAAAGTCCCACATTTGCTATTGGGGTGATTTTCTGTCCCGTAACTATTCCGTCGCTGTCATTTATAATAAAACTGTTTCGCACCTGGTTTTGGTGGAATTTTTTAATATTTTCGGCGGCTGACTTCAAAATTTCTATAAAGCGCGGTTCAACCGCCTCAAAAGCCTCTTCAATTTCCGCTTCGCTTACTTCAAGGGAATTAAGCTCTGCCTTGTCGAATTTTCTGCAATATTCAAAAAGTGCGACATCACCGTTTCTGCGAACATCATCTATAATATCCGCCACAACATCGGCTACGTCAAAGCTTGTTTTTCCTCTTGCAAAAATTTCTTCCGCGAGAACCTCTCCGTATTGCATAATTTTAATCATTTTTTTTCACCTGCCTGTAAAGCTCTTCTTTGATTTTTTCTATCTTTTCTGTTTTAAAGCCGTAGCTTGACTTGTTGGAAATGAGCCGCGCGCTTATCGGTACTATCGTCTCATAGGGCACAAGGTCATTTTCCAGAAGTGTTTTTCCCGTTTCGACTATATCGACAATCACGTCGGAAAGACCGAGAATAGGCGCGATTTCGATAGAACCGTTCAAGTGTATTATATCGATATTTCTGCATTGCTCGGCATAATATGTACGTGCAATGTTTGAAAACTTTGTGGCAACGCGTAAGGTTTTTTCCGCATCATCGTGAAAATCTTTTTTCGCGGCAACTGCCATACGGCATTTTCCGATATCAAGATCCAAAAGTTCATATACATCCGGAAGATATTCCAGAAGGATGTCCTTCCCGGCAACACCGATATCCGCCGCCCCGCGCTCAACATATATGGCAACATCCGACGGCTTAACCCAAAAATAACGGACTTTTTTCTCCTTGTTTTCAAAAATAAGCTTTCTGTTCTGCTCTTTTATTGCGGGACATTCATAGCCGGCTGCTTCAAACATGGCATAAACCTTTTCGCCCAGCCTACCCTTTGGAAGTGCAACATTGATGTACTGCTCCATATCGGTATCGATTGCGGCTTCTGCCCGCTCTAAAGTGTCAAGATAGACCGCAAAACCTACAGCTCCTGAAGTTTTTCCCACGCGCCGCATAAGTTTGTCGTATCTTCCGCCCGATAAAACTTTTGCGGAAATACCGTTGATATATCCCTTAAAAACAATTCCGCTGTAATATCCGCCGAGATTTATTATGGAAAAATCTATACAGATATTTTTTTCATATCCCGCAGAGGAAAGATTTTCACATACATCCCTAAGCTCTCCGAGCGCCTCCGCAGATTTTTCCGATATGGCTATTTCACCAAGAGCTGAAAAAGCGGCATTTGCAGATGGGTAGCTTTTGATAAGCCTTTCAAAAATATCGGCTTCCGATGCCGAAAGTGCCGCTCTCATCCCATCGCGGTTTTTGTCCGCAATTGCGCCTATTACCGCGGCTCTGTCCGCAACTTGATATTCATCCAGCAGTGCATTTACAAGTCCGATATGTGAAATACGCAAAACAAATCCTCCGGATAAAAGCTCAAGGCTCTTGCACGCAAGAGTTGCCACTTCAAAAACTTCGTTTTTTGAAAGTTTTCCGATACATTCAAGACCTGTCTGCATAATTTCCTTATATGTATGCGAGCTTTCGGAAATACGGTAAACGTTTTCATTGTAATAAAATCTGTCTACCTTGTCTCCGGTATCCTTATGGTTTTTTATAATTGAAAGCGTAACGTCCGGCTTAAGCGCCAAAAGCTTTCCGTTTGTGTCATTAAAGGTTATTACGCCGTCCGACACAAGAAAATCTTTATTTTCGGAATACAAGTCATATTCCTCAAATTTGCTCATTACAAATTGACTGTAGCCGTATTTGCGGTACAAACCGCGCAATTTCAACACGGCTTTTTCGTCATATTTCAGTAAATCTTCATCAAATTTCAATGCAATCAACCCCGTTTCAATCTGTCAATAACCGTTTTGTAGCCGCCTTCACCGTAATTAAGGCATTTGCTTACACGGCAAATTGTTGCCGTGCTGGCACCTGTGATGTCATGTACATCATTATAATTTTTTCCCTCATCAAGTCTTAGGGCAACGTCCAGCCTTTGAGAAAGTGACTCCAATTCCTGAATGGTGCAGATATCATAGAAAAACGCGGCACATTCCTCCTCCGATTCAAGCGAAATAACCGCCTTGTACAGCTGTTTTAGCTCTGAGCTTTCTTTATTAAACATACTATCTCCGTTCTGCCGAAAATAAAATTTTCGGCTGTATTTTTTATAAATTTAAACTTTGTGCGCCAAAACGCACTATCACTTTATTATTATACCACTTCATCACGATAAAGTCAAGAAGTTTTATTAACTTTTGCAAAGAAATATACATTTATAGATGGCAGATAAAACATGCGTAGCCGTCAGATAAATAAAAATGCACTTGTACGTAAGTGGAGAGTGTAGGGAATGATGTCCACGGTTGTTCGCTTGTGCGTTTTGTATATTTGTACTTTTGAGCGACCAAAAGTACGAAAAGTCGCAAAGGGGCACCCTTTGAAACCCGTGGTTTAGCGGCTTCGCACAAGTCGCAAATTTCGTCAGCTTTTACAAAGTAAAAGACACAAAACTTCGACAACTCGCCCTATAGGTACAAGCCGAGGGGAGATGTGTACGAATTTTTTTCAAAGCGGTTGTAAGTCCGAAAGTGCAAAGAGGGGCAGAAAGTAGAATATTTATATGTTGAAAAAAATTCAGTAGTGCAAAAAGTTACAAAGGTTAAAAAGAAAATTGTTTTACTCTCGCTTTCATACATTAAAAAGCACCCTCGGCTCACACGTCGTAACCCGAAAGTGCTTCTTCATTACTTCAATATTTCCCGAACCTCAGGAAATATCTCCAAACTCCTCTTTAAAATCCCATTCATCTGCGCTATTGCTATACCGTAATTCGTCATAGGCACGCCCATGTCATAGGAATATGCAATACGCGAATTTACCTCGCGGCTGTTAAGCATGCAGCCTCCGCAATGAATCGCCAGCGCATATCCGGACAAATCTTCCGGGAATTCCGTTCCTGATGTGAATTCAAAATCAAGCTCTTTTCCCGTATATTTCCTTATCCACCCCGGCAGTTTAACGCTTCCTATATCATTGCACTGTCTGTGATGAGTGCACCCTTCGGAAATCAGCACCTTGTCACCGTCCGAAAGGTCATCCAGCTTTGCGGCACCGCGTACAAGGCTCTCCAGATTTCCCTTATACCTCGCAAAAAGTATTGAAAAGGATGTAAGCCTAACCTTCTCGGGCACAATCTTTGAAACCGCGCCGAAAACCTGAGAATCCGTAATAACCAGTTTAGGCATGGCGGTCACCTTCTTCATTGTATCCGACAGCTCACTGTCGCGGCAGGCAATAATCGTTGCCCCAGAATCCAAAATATCCCGCATGGTCTGCTGCTGCGGCAAAATCAATCTTCCCTTTGGTGCCGCCTCATCTATCGGAATTACCAAAAGTACGGTATCTCCCACAGATATAAGGTCTGACACAAGTCGTTTCTCTTCGGTATTTTGCTTCACAATTCGCGCAAGCTTTTCTTTCAGCTCAAAAATATTTGTCCCCAAAAGCGCACTTACGGATATCTCATTTTCTCTGAGCGTCTTGCGCTCTGCCAAATCACATTTATTGTACGCAACCAAATATGGAATTTTTTTCTTTGCAAATTCCGCCGTAAGCGCCTCATCCTCATCGGTCATTCCCGCCGCGGAATCCACGCACAGCACTGCAACATCGCTGTAATTAAGCGCTTGCTTTGTTTTTTTTATTCGCAGTTCCCCCAGTTCCCCAAAATCGTCAATTCCCGGCGTGTCAATTATAACAACCGGACCCAACGGCAACAGTTCCATCGCCTTTTTTACGGGATCTGTTGTGGTTCCCTTAACATCGGATACCACCGCCAGTTCTTGACCTGTTACCGCATTTACAAGGCTTGATTTTCCGGCATTTCGCTTGCCAAAAAATCCGATATGCACCCGTTCCGCAGAAGCGGTTTCATTCAATCCCATTTTGTCAGCTCCTTTAAACCACCGCTATTACACATTTTTCGCGGCACTCATATTTTACATTTCAAAATCCCATAGCTTACCGCATCTATGGTAATCTTGCCGTCCTTAGCAGATACCTCGCCGTTTGACAAGGCAATCTCGAAATCCCCGATTTTGTATTCCGTACACTGCTTGTTATCTGTCGGATTTATGCATATCAAATATTTTTCACTCTCCCAAATTCTTTCATACAAAAGAGGATATCCGTTACATCTTCTGTTTACAAAGTTGACGGCACCGCTTGCGGAAAGTGCTCTTGAGCTCTTTCTTAAAGCAATCAAATTCTTTGTGGTATTAAGCAGGGAGTCCTCATTTGCCGCCTGTTCCGATACATTAACTCCGTTTTCATCTGTCGGCAAATAGAGCTTATCACTGTCCGCCTCGGAAAATCCCGCATTTTTGCCCTTTTTCCACTGCATGGGCGTTCTTGAACCGGTTCGGTTGTAGCCGCCCTCCTTTGACGGAAGCCCCGGCACATATTCCATTCCGATTTCATCGCCGTAGTACACAAATGGCACACCCGGCATTGTAAGCAAAAACGCATATGCCGCCTCAAGCTCCCGCTTATCGCGCAAGTAGCTTATTCTCGGTATATCGTGATTGCCCGTAGGAATGGATATGTAACCGATTTCCTTAGTTTCGTCATACTCTCTCAAATAATCGAACAAAAACTCCTCTATGCTTCCGTTTCCGTCCTTATTAAAAAAGCTGTTTCCCAAAAAATCATGGGATACATTTCTTCCCTTTTCATATCGAAACAAGCTCGTGTAGGATTTAAAGTTTGAGTGTATCCAAAAATCAATATGAAATCCCGCTTTTATCGCAATACTCGGATGTGACCATTCTGAAATCAGCACACACTCCGGATATTTTTCATCAAAGATTTTTCGTATTTCCTGCCAAAACGCAATCATTCCGCTGTGATCGTAGTCATTTTTAACGAGAGAATTTGCCATATCCACTCGAAATCCGTCCGCACCTGCCTCAATCCAAAACTCCATAATCCGTATCAGTTCCGCTTTTGTTGCGCGGCAATCCGGGTGCTCCGGCGGAAGTTGCCACGACGGCTCGTCTATGTTCGCGAAGCCATAGTTCAGTGCCGGCTGAGAGTAAAAGAAATTCTTCATAAACGCGCCGTTTCGGTCGCTGTAGCCTCCGATACACTCCCCGTTATATGTGTTCAGCCACGTATCGGTCCAGATATATCGATTGGTATATTCATTTTTTTCCGCTTTGCAGGATTGCTTAAACCATTCACATTCCATTGATGTATGTCCCGCAACCAAATCCACACACACCTTTATTCCGTACTCGTGAGCCTTTTTACATAGCCTTTCAAAATCCGCCTTTGTCCCGTATCTCGGCGCAACCTTATAAAAATTGGTCACGTCATATCCGGCATCATTGAAAGGCGATTCATAAAACGGATTCAGCCATATCGCAGTAAACCCCGTTTCCGCGATATATTCCAGCTTTTCGGTTATACCGTTTAAATCGCCGATTCCGTCTCCGTTTGTATCATAAAATGATTGCGGATAAATATTGTAAAATACCGCTTTTTCAAGCCAAGTAGGTTGTTTCATTTAAAATTTCTCCCTATGATATCCTTGCTTATTTTCTGTCTTTCATCAGAAGATATTCCGTGTGCTTTGCCACGTTTTTATATGCCGGACGAACAATTTTACTCGAATTCATAAGCTCTTCTATTCTGTGCGCGCTCCAACCAGCAATCCTTGCTATTGCGAAAATCGGAGTATACAGCTCAAGCGGCAAGCCGAGCATACGATACACAAATCCGGAATAAAAATCCACATTCGCACTTACCGGACGATTTCTTTTTTCCCTCAAAAGCTCCGGAGCTATTCTTTCCACCATACTGTACAGCGCAAGCTCCTTTTCCGCACCCTTTTCCTTTGCCAGCATGCCCACATAATGTTTCAATATTGTGGTACGCGGGTCGGAGAGCGAATAAACCGCGTGACCTATACCGTAAATAAGTCCGCTTCCGTCAAATGCCTGCTTGTCCAGGATTTTGCACAAATATGCGCGCACTTCCTCCTCATCCTCCCAATCCTTAACATTCTCCTTGATATCGTCAAACATTTCAACAACCTTTTTGTTTGCGCCTCCATGCTTCGGTCCTTTTAAAGAGCCCAAAGAAGCCGCCACCGAGGAATATGTGTCGGTACCCGATGAAGATACAACATGTGTTGTAAAGGTAGAATTGTTTCCGCCGCCGTGCTCTGCCTGTACCACAAGGCAAATATCCAAAAGCTTTGCCTCAAGCTCTGTGTATTTCGTATCCGGACGAAGCATGTACAAAATCGCCTCTGCAGTTGAAAGTTCGGAGGGCGGTGTATGTATAAACAGGCTGTGTCCGCGCTGATAATGATTATACGCATGATAGCCGTAAACCGACAAAAGCGGAAAGAGCGCAATCAACTGGAGGCTCTGCCTTAAAACATTTTCAACATCGGTATCATCCGAACGCTCGTCGTAGGAGTACAGTGTCAGCACGCTTCTTGCAAGTGTATTCATCATATCCCTTGACGGCGCTTTCATTATTATGTCACGCACAAAGCTGGTGGGCAGTGTTCTGTATTCTGCCAACAGCTTTCTGAAATCGGACAGTTCCTCACTTGTCGGCTGTTCACCGAATATCAGGAGGTAGCATACCTCCTCAAAACCGAATCTGCCCTCTTTTGTGAACCCATCCACAATTTGCTCAATATCAATACCGTGATAATACAATTTCCCCTCACACGGAATCATTTCACCGTCGTCGATAGTGTAGGATTTAACCTCTCCTATCTCGGTTAAACCGGTTAAAACTCCGCGGCCGCTTTTATATCTGAGCCCGCGTTTTACCTCGTATTTGTCATATAAGCTTGAGTCTATGCACCCATTATTTTTACACTTTTCAGCCAGTTCATGTATCACCGGCAAAAGTTCCGAAAATCTGTTCATTGGTTCTTCTCCTTATTTTTTCTTTTTTATTGAAAATGCCAGCCACAGACACAGCGTATGTAAGCTGACGTATCTTTTTCTCATTTTCTGCGCCGTAATAAGGCTCTCCTGGGCACGAATAATCCGCCTTTCATCAAATCTGACTGAAAAATTTATAAGCCGATCTATAAAATCTCCATTCTGTACCAGTTCACGGCAACCGCTCTGCAAAAGCATGATATCTCGCACAAATTCCTGCCAAAATTTAAAAACCAAATCGGCATCATCCTTGTTTTCCTCAACAAATCCCGCTATGTCATACGACTCCGATAAGCTGTCCGACAACAGTGCTTCCAGCCTTTCAAACGCTGTATTCCTAAGAGGTATAAAGCTCTCAGATTTAAGAATTTTTTCTGCATTTCCGACAATTCCGCCCGCGTATCTCACCAAAAAATCCGTTTTTTCCGCAGCATCGGGAAAATGCTTTTTTATGTATTCCCGCATGCGCTCACCCGATATGTGATTAAACCTAATCTTAAGACATCGCGACCGTATGGTTTCAAGCAAAGTCTCGCAATTTTCGTCAAGAATTATAAACACCGCATATTCGGGCGGTTCCTCCAAAACTTTCAAAAAAGCATTCTGCGCCTGCTCGTTCATCGCGTCACCGTCCGCTATTATATAAACCTTTTTGCCGCTCTCATACGGCTTTGTGTACGCATCTGCCGTAACCTTTCTTATTTGGTCAACGGTTATATTTTTTTTGCCCGCAATCGGTTTTATCACCGAAATGTCCGGGTGCGTTTCCGCTTTCGCCATAACACATGCCGTGCAGACTCCGCATGGCGCGCTCGCTTGTCTTTCGCAGACCATTGCCGCGGCAAACAATCTTGCACATTCAAAATTCCCGACACCCTCGTCGCCCTCAAAAATATACGCATGCCTCACCTCTCCCGCACGCACATTTTTTATCAGGTCCTCCGCAATACTTTCATGCAGAATATCGTAACCGTACATAAACTAAACCTCTATTCCCAAACATCTTTTTGCATTGAGACACGTAATACGCTCGGTTTCTTCCGGAGTTATTCCCTTTATCTCGGCAAGCCTTTCCGCAACGTAATGAATATAAAGCGAGCTGTTGCGCTTGCCGCGGTGCGGCTCCGGTGCCAAATACGGGCAATCGGTTTCAATCAAAATTCTTTCTAACGGAACAGCTTCCGCAGCCTTTCGCACCTTTGCGGCATTTTTAAAGGTCAGCGTTCCGCCGAAAGCTATGTACATTCCCATATCCACGATTTCCTTTGCCATTTCGGCACTTCCGGAATAACAATGGAAGATTCCGCCGACCTCGCCGATATTCTCGGCTTTTAAAATTTCCATTGTATCGCCATGAGCATCACGGTCATGGATTACCACCGGCAGACCAACCTTTTTTGCAATTGCAATCTGGCGTGTAAACCATTTTTTCTGCACATCCCTGTCCACACTGTCCCAATAATAGTCAAGTCCTATCTCGCCAATCGCCAAAACCTTCGGGTGCGCGGCATACTCTTCCAAAAGCTCCATATCCTTTTCGGCAAGCTCCTTTGTCTCTTCAGGATGAACGCCTACCGCAGCATACACAAACGGATATTTTTCCGCTATTTCAAGCACTTTCGGTATGGATTTCATCGAATCCGCTATATTCATTATATATCCCACATTATTCGCGTTCATTGTGTCGAGGAGTTCAAACCTGTCCTCGTCAAACTTAGAATCATTATAATGCGCATGTGAATCAAATAACATATACTATTGCTCCTAACCGCACAGCGGATGTATTTTAAAAAGTAAAATGTCTCAGCATGGCAATTGCCACACCCAAAATCGCTCCGGCAAAAACCTCTTTCGGGGTATGCCCCAAAAGCTCTTTTAACCTCTTATCCGTCTCGCTAAAATCCGAATGTTCCCATTCCTCAACGATTCTGTTAAGAATTTTCGCCTGCTGACCCGCGGCACGTCTCACACCTGCCGCGTCATACATAACCACCAGCGCCAAAACCGTTGCTATGGCAAATTCCGACCCCAAAAAGCCGTTTTTTATTCCCACCGATGTCGCAAGCGCCGTTACAAATGAGGTGTGTGAACTGGGCATTCCTCCCGCGCCGATAAATCGGCTGAAATCTATTTTTTTATTTTTTATCAAAGTAAATATAACCTTAAGCAATTGCGCAACAAACCAGGAAATCAAACATGTCGCAAGTACGCTTTCTTTCCAAAAACTCATCATTACACCCTTCTTCCCATAAGCTTTTCCGCAAGCTCGGTAAGCCTTTCTTTATTATCGAAAATGTCAAGACAACGGATAGCTTTTTGGGTATATTCATCGGCAAGCTCACCGGCTTTTTCCGTGCCGCACAAGGTCACATATGTGGGTTTGCCGTTCGCTTCGTCACTGCCTATCGGTTTTCCGAGCTCTTCAACGCTTCCCGAAACATCCAAAATATCGTCCTGAATTTGAAAGGCTATGCCCAGGTTATAGCAAAAGCCGTCCACAGCCTCCAGCTGTTTTTCATCAGCTCCCGCCAAAATTGCTCCTATAACGCCCGAAGCACGAATCAGCCCTCCCGTTTTCAGCGAATGAAGATACTGCAAAAGTTCCATGTCCTCATTTTTGCTTTCAATATCAATAACCTGTCCGCCGACCATTCCGTCAGCACCCGCCGCCGAAGCAAGGCACGCCGTTGCGCGCATAACCCTTTCCGCTTCAAACTCTCCGCACGATGCCGCGGTTTCAAATGCCTTTGTCAAAAGCGCATCTCCCGCAAGAATCGCTATCGCCTCTCCGAAAACCTTGTGATTGGTAGGCTTTCCGCGGCGCAAATCATCATTATCCATCGCCGGCAAGTCATCATGAATAAGCGAATATGTATGTATCATTTCAATCGCCGCCGCAAATGGAAGCACCTTTTTTGCATCGGTTCCCAGCATTTCCGCGGTCAACATCATTATTATCGGGCGAAGCCGTTTTCCCCCGGCTCTTATGCTGTAGAGCATAGCATCGTAAATTTTTCCGTGCGGCTCACACTCTGTGGGATTTCCCGCATTGGGATGTTTCTTTTTGACGCACGCAAGTATCGCCTCGGCGCAGTATTCCTCCGCCATATCCGCCAGCATTTCGGTATAAGAGGAACCCTTTCCCTTATTACACATTTTTATTCCTCCTCCGCTATGAAATCCTGTTTTTCACCGTTAATCAGCACAGATACCTTTTTTTCTGCCTTATCCAACATTTCATTGCATGCCTTTGAAAGCTTTATCCCTTTTTCAAAAAGCTCCAAGCTCTCATCCAATCCTATTTCGCCTTCTTCAAGTGCTTCCACAATTTTTTCAAGCTCTTTTATTGACTCCTCAAACATTTTTATTCTCCTTTACAACACAATCACATTCACCGTCTGATAAACGCAGTGAAAACTCTTTTCCGCACTCCAAATCCTTTATTGTTTTAATAACCGTTCCGTCCTCCGCCGATGCAATTGCATATCCTCTCGCCATAACACTTAAGGGTGAAAGGGCATCAAGCTTTGCCAAAAGCTCCGCCATGACCTTTTTCCTGTCCGACATGGACAGTTTGAAGCTCTTTTCCGCCTGCTTCATGCAATTGTCGATTTTCTGGCGCATATCGTCTATTCTGTCCTGCGGATTTTTTGGCGCCAATGCGGCAAGTCTTAATCTGCGGTTTTTAATCCCGCTGACCTGGGCTGTTTTAATACGGTTTGACATTGTCGATATTCTGGAAATCAGCTCAAGCTGAGATGGCACCGCAATTTCCGCCGCCGCAGACGGTGTCGGCGCACGCATATCCGCCACAAAGTCAGCAATGGTAAAGTCCGTTTCATGCCCCACAGCCGAAATAATCGGAATTTGCGAAGCATAAATCGCACGCGCAACCACTTCCTCGTTAAATGCCCATAAATCCTCTATGGAGCCGCCGCCTCTGCCCACAATCAAAGTATCGCACATTTTGGTCCGGTTAAAATACTCAATTCCCTCAACAATATTTTTTGCCGCGCCCTCGCCTTGAACAAGGGACGGATAAAGAATGATTTCGCAGTAGGGATACCGCCTGGTGATGACATTTATAATATCCCGCACAGCCGCTCCCGTTGCCGCGGTAATTACGCCCACACGCTCCGGGTACTCGGGTATCGGCTTTTTAACGCTTTCATCAAAAAGTCCCTCCGCCTCCAATCTTTTTTTCAGCTGTTCGTATGCTACATACAGTTCTCCCACACCGTCCGGTGTCATTTCGTTTATATACAGCTGGTAAGTTCCGCTCTGTTCGTAAACGCCTATTCTTCCGCGTGCCAAAACTTTCATGCCGTCCTCCGGCTCAAAGGTTAATCCGCTCGCCGCGCTTTTGAACATCACCGCCTTTAAAACTCCGCCGTCATCCTTCAGTGTAATATATAAATGTCCCGAATAATGACGCTTGAAGTTTGATATTTCGCCCTTTATCCAAATATCGTTAAGCGCCGTCTGTCCGTCAACCACCCTTTTCATATATGCATTGAGCTGACTTACGGTTGCCATAATCGGTTCCATTTTCTCACTCCTCACATTTTCTGCGGCAAAGCTCCGCAATCCCCACCGCGTTATCGCGGGAAAGGCTCGGAGATGCAAAATATGTTTTTGCCGCTATATTTTCCGTAAGATACTCGCGGAGAAGTGTATTGGATGCCACACCGCCCACAAACAGTACCCTCTTCGGCTTTTGAGAATTTATCGCTTCCGCAAGGCTCTTTCCCACAAACAAAAGTGCCGATTTTGCTATCAAAGCACCGTCGGTATTTTCCGTCATTCCCAAAAGCTTTGTTTCCATTCCCGAAAAATTTATGTATCCGCCCAAAACCGAAGTTTTAAGCTTCATTGCGGGTTCTTGACAGGTAAGGCTCAATGCGTCCATTCCCTTGCCGCACGGAAATTTCATTCCCAGCTTCACACCTATACGATCTATAAGCTGTCCCGCCGATATATCCCTTGTTCCGCCGCATATTTCGGCATTGAATCGGTTATTTTTGTATTCGCAGTTTAAAATTTCGGTAGTTCCTCCGGAGAGGTGCACCGCAGTAAATTCACCCTTTATAAGCTCCTCATGATCTCCCGAGAATATTCCTGCCATAATGTGTCCGTCCTGATGAGAATACTCAAAAAGCGGCACTCCCAATGATTTTGCGATAACCTTTGCAAAGCTCTCTCCCGCCGTAAACACCGGCATATAAGAGCCCTCTATGTCACGTGGGCGCACTGAAACGCCAATTCCGCGCACCCTTTTCATATCGATTTCAAGCTTATCAAAAAGCCGCGGCAACTCCTTTAAATGTACAAAAACTCCGTCCGACTGACGTATTCCGCGCATTCCCTCTTTTATATCTATAATCTGCCGAAAATCCGCATCTGCGTGCCCCCTCGCCGCAACCGATGTGGTATAATTGGAGGTATCGATACCCAAATATATGCTCATTTCTTTATCACGCCTGCCAGCACGCCGTTTACAAACGCTGAGGAATCCGGTTCATCGAATTTTTTCGCTAACTCTATCGCCTCGTTTATCGCAACCTTTTCCGGAACATCATCAACATATTTTATCTCGTATATCGCAAGCATCAAAACCGCTTTTGACACTTTTGAAATACGTTCCACTCTCCAGCCGTCGGTCAGGTTTTCGCTTATGGTTTCCAAAAGCTCGTCATATTTTTCCAAAACCCCCAGCACAACATCCTTTATGTACGGCATTGAGCGTATACTTGCCGGAACCTCATTCATAAGATTGTCAAACAAAAAATCAACGTCATCCTTATGCTGATTAAGACCGAAAATGATTTTAAACGCTTCGCTTCTTGCTTCGCTTCTTGAAAGTTTTTTGCTCATTGGCTGTAATTCCTTTCCCGGCGGGCACAAATATCCTCTTTCCGATTTTGTGCGCACCTCTCCATTTTATGTTACATATTATTATACCCTTTTTTTAATGAAAAAGCAAGAAAAATACGCAAATTCCGTTCAATATGTCTCAAAAATTACAACTCAGCACTTCCTCCGCGGCTTATGGAGCGAAAAATCGGCATGAACGTCCCAAAATCCGTACTGCAAAAGGCACGTTCCGCCGACCGAATCACCTTCTCAAGTTATTTTCGATAACCATATCCTTGACCTTTAAAAGCCTGATACTGTTTTCTCTCTCCCTCTCCTCCAATTTTGCCAATATATATCGTATATTATCCGAATACCGCGGAATAATCGTATATTTAAGAGCATTTACCCGCCTTGACACCCTCTCGTACTCCTTTTCCAAAACAGCCGCTCGTTGTTCCAATGCCGCAAGCCGTAACAGCCGATTTTTCGCACTTTTCATAATTTCGCCGCCCTCTTTAAGCTCGGCGCACACATCCGTCGAAAATTTCTCCGATTCATTTTTTTCCTCGGCATAAAAGTTCGGAAGCAAAATTCCCATTTCATTTTTGTATTCAACTTTTACCTCCCATTTATCGCCCAAAGATATAAGCGCGGATTTCATTTCTTTCTCGCCCATAATCCCGGCAGATACGGCAAAAAAACGTCGTGCCGCGAAAAATCTTTCTTCCACCTCTTTGCGTACCCGCTCCGCCTCGGCGGAAGTGTTTACAAAAAGCCTTTTTATTCCGTCCTGCTTATCCTTTAACAGCTTACACCCGCGGCTTGCGGACTCCAACCTCCGTTTCTGTATACCAAGTGCCATTCTTGTAGAATTTACCGCCGTTTCCCTCATTTTTTCTCTCCCTTGTAATATTTGTCAAGCTCACTGTCCTTTATTCTCGTGAGTTCGCTTCTCGGAAGCTCGGACAACAGTTTCCAGCCTATATCAAGCGTTTCTTCAATCGTTCTGCAGGTGTTGAATCCCTGAGCGATATACTCTTCCTCAAAAGCCTCGGCAAACTTCGCATACCGCATATCTTCCGCTCCGAGAGCTTCTTCTCCCAAAACTGCCGAAAGTTCCTTTGCTTCTTTCCCCTTCGAATACGCCGCAAACAGCTGATTCATCGTATCCGCGTGGTCGCTCCTTGTTTTCCCCTCACCTATCCCCTTATCCTTAAGCCTGGACAAAGAGGGCATAACATCAATGGGAGGAATAATATTCTTCCTATACAGTGTGCGCGAAAGTATAAGCTGCCCCTCAGTAATATATCCCGTAAGGTCGGGTACGGGATGCGTTTTGTCATCCTCCGGCATTGTCAAAATCGGAATAAGTGTTATTGAACCCGATTTCCCCTCAAGCCGCCCCGCACGTTCGTATATCGAAGCAAAGTCAGTGTACATGTATCCCGGATATCCTCGCCTTGACGGAACCTCTTTTCTTGCCGCCGAAACCTCCCTCAGTGCATCCGCATAATTCGTCATATCTGTCATAATAACAAGCACGTGCATACCCTTTTCATATGCGAAATATTCCGCTGCGGTAAGTGCCGCGCGCGGGGTGGCAATACGTTCTATTGCCGCCTCGTCCGCAAGATTTATAAAAAGCACGGTTCTTTCAATAGCTCCTGTCCTTTTAAAGTCCTCGATAAAAAAGTCCGCTTCCTCAAAGGTAATACCCACCGCCGCAAAAATAACCGCAAAGCTGTCTTTATCGCCCGCTCTTGCCTGCCTTGCAATTTGCGCCGCAAGCTCCGCATGCGGAAGTCCGTTTGCCGAGAAAATAGGCAGTTTTTGCCCGCGTACAAGTGTATTCAGCCCGTCGATTGCACTTATTCCGGTTTGTATAAACTCCTCGGGATATACTCTTGACACCGGATTCATCGGCATGCCGTTTATGTCCATACGCCGTTCCGGAATTATTTCAAAATCTTCTTTGGGATTTCCCAATCCGTCAAACACACGTCCCAGCATATCCTCGGACACTCCCAGCTCCATTGCATGCCCCAAAAATTTCACACTGCTTGTCTCGGGATTTATTCCGCTTCCACTTCCAAACAGCTGAACCAGTGCCTGCTCTCCGTTTACCTCCAAAACGCGGCACCGCTTTTTTTCTCCGTTTTTTAAGATAATCTCACCCAACTCATTGTAGGAAACACCGCTCACACCGTCCGCCAACAGCAACGGTCCCTCAAGAGAGCGTATGGTTTTGTATTCCTTGAACATTCCCATTTTCCTCCTCTCCCTTTCTCCACGCTATCGACTTTAATCCCGAAATAATATTTTCACAAGCCTCAATGCATTTGTCCTCGGGGAGATATTTCATTCTTCCGATTTCGTTTCCGAATGATGAGTATAAAAGCTCCTCCGGCGCGCCTCCGCTCTCTGTGATACTTTCCGCAATATCATAAAACGCCAGTATCACTCTCATCATCTCCCGCTGTTTTTTGATGGATGTATAGGTGTCCTCTTCATGAAAAGCGTTCTGGTGCAAAAAATCCTCACGTATCATGCGTGCCGTATCAAGTTTCAATCTGTCCGCACCCGAAAGCGAATCCGCGCCAACAAGGCGAACTATTTCTTCAAGTTCCGCTTCCTCCTCCAAAATCCGCATGAGCCTTGCTCGCATTTCATTCCAATCACTCCCAACCTTTTCGTCATACCACCCCTTTAGCCTTAAGGCATACAGCGAATAGCTTTTCAGCCAATTTATCGCCGGAAAATGCCTTTGATACGCAAGCTCGCTGTCCAATCCCCAAAAAACCTTTACTATCCGCAATGTTGCCTGAGACACAGGCTCGGATATATCTCCCCCTTGCGGCGAAACAGCACCCGCAACCGTAAGTGCACCCTCATCGCCGCCCAAGGTTTTCACTCTGCCCGCGCGCTCATAAAACCCCGCAAGCCGAGTTGAAAGGTATGCGGGATATCCCTCCTCACCCGGCATTTCCTCCAATCTTCCCGACATTTCTCTGAGCGCCTCCGCCCAGCGGGAAGTGGAATCCGCCAACAGAAGCACCGAATATCCCATATCACGGTAATATTCTCCTATGGTTATTCCGGTGTATATCGATGCCTCTCTCGCCGCCACCGGCATATCCGAGGTATTTGCTATGAGCACGGTTTTTTCCATAAGTGTTTTTCCGGTTTTAGGGTCACGTATGTTAGGGAATTCGTTTAAAACATCGGTCATCTCATTGCCGCGCTCACCACATCCGATATACACCACAACATCCGCATCCGCCCACTTTGCAAGCTGATGCTGAACCACCGTTTTTCCGCTCCCGAAAGGTCCCGGCACGGCACCGGTTCCGCCTTTTGCAATCGGGAAAAGCGTATCTATAACCCTTTGTCCCGTCACAAGTGGAATATTCGGCGGCAATTTTTTAATATACGGTCTGCCCTTTCTTACCGGCCACCTGCTCATCATGGAAAGCTCTCGTTTTCCCTCCTTCGTCTCCAACGTGCATACAATGTCGGTCACGGTGAATTCTCCGTTTTTTATATCGATAATTTTCCCCGATACCTCCGGCGGAACCTGTATTTTATGAAGGATTGCGCCGCTTTCCGCCACGGTTCCGATTACCTCGCCCGCCGCCACATTCTCGCCGATTTTTCTTTGCGGAACAAAATTCCATTGTCGTTCCCTGTCCAGTGCCGGGGCGCTTACTCCCCTTTTTATTCTGTTCCCCGACTTTTTTTCTATCTCAACAAGAGGACGCTGTATTCCGTCATAAATACTGCCTATAAGTCCCGGTCCCAGCTCGGCATACAGCGGCATGCCCGCAGACACAACACTGCCCCCGGGCGCAAGTCCCGAGGTTTCCTCATAAACCTGTATCGAAGCAAGGTCCTCATTTATCTCGATAACCTCACCTATCAGCCTCTCCTTTGACACATAAACCATATCATACATTCCGATATCACGCATACCCTCGGCAACCACCAGGGGCCCGGATATTTTCTTGATTACTCCGTCCGACATATCCACTCTCCTTTTCCTCAAAACTTCTCGTTTTTTTTGCCGAATACATCACCGCTTGGGTATAACCGTAACAGACGGCAATGTCAGATTTTCATACGCCGAAAAATCAATACCGTTGTAACCTTTTACGAAAATCACCGCGTATTCATCACTCAAAATGCTCTTAACCGTTTTCTCCGCGTCCTCCGCCGTTTCGGCGAAAAATCCCTCAGCACCCATACAGCCGAAGCATGCGGTAAACTCAAAATCCCCAACTGCCGCAATCTTATACATATGCTTTCCTCAATCTGTTCTCTAAAAATTCCGCATCCGCACCCGCACTTTTGGCGTACATCAGTATGCGCAAATTTTTTATTTCCGTCTCCTTTCCCAGAAAAAATGCGCAAACCGATTCAACACCGAAAAATCCTCCGAATTTTACCGAGGCATATTCCCCTATGCGATTGTCGCAGTATTTTTCAAACTCCGCAGCAGAGCGTTCAAACAATATATAATCATGTTCATATCCCATTGCCGCAAGAGTTTCTTCTTTGCTTTTTTTGCTGTGAATCATGTAATTTACATCGATAAATGAATTTTCCGTCATTGCCGCTGAAAACTCGCCGAAATCGGAGCTTAAATAAATTTTCAAATCCTCATTCAGCGAACAAATCTCGGCAAGTCGATACATGAATTTGTTTTTGCTGCAAAGCCGCATCCGCCTTAAAACTTGCTCTCGGTTTACGTACATTTCGGCGTGCCTTATGCTCGATGTGTTCCTGTAAATCTCCTCCGCAGTGCGATATATCTCAAAAAGCTCATCGTCACTGCTTTGCTTTTTTTCGTTTTCGTCAAAGCTTTCAGCCTCGGGCGGGTCATATAACATCTTTTCACAGTTCCCCTCGAATATACGCGCCCTAAGCAGTGTTTTTATGTTATGGAAGCTTTTTTCCGAAAGAAGCGCACGCATACAAGGTTCATCTCCGCACAACTCGCGGCAAATTTCTGCGGTTTTTATACGTTCTTTCTCAAGCATTTCCCGAAAATCCCGTCCCTCATATCCGTGTTCCGTCAAAACGGTGATTATCTCCCGCACATCCGCCCTTGTCAGGGATTCGAAGTCACCTCCCGAAAGCATATTCTTTTCAAGACACCCCACATACGCCGCTCCGTAGGTATATTCCGTCAAGTATCGTCACGCCCCTTTTTCTGAGAATATATTTTAATCACCTCATCGCAAATCTCGCCATGGCTTTCTTCGGCAAGTTCGCAAAGAGTGCACATGTACCTGACCTTTCCGGTATCAAGCACAAATCCGCCGCAAATATCAAGGTTTTCTTCCGCAATCTCCCCGCCGCAAAAAGCCTTTGCCGCTCCGCGCTTTTTATCTTTTTCGTTTAAATAAATTTTCCCGTTTTCTACCCCGCACACATTTTCGTATACGCATTTTAAAAATTTCGTATATTCCGCATCCGGCATTTCTGCTATTTTCCTGCACCCGCCGAATGCCGCTTCCCTTACCGCTTCGGATTTTGCGGCAAGCCGCGCATTTTTCAAAAGCTGTTCGTTTTTTCTGAGACATTCATCGTACATTCTCTCGATTTCATAATTCAAACTCTTTCGGCATTCTCTCGCGCTCTCCGCTTTTTTTCTTTCAAAATCCTCATACATATCCTTTATGCGTTTTTCTCCGCATGCACGCACCTCTTTTGCGCAGTTGGCGGCATCATTTAAAATATCCTCCAATATCGGCTTAATCTCTTCCATTTTTTTACCCCCCGATATTTATGACCAAAAGAAAAGATACAATAAATCCGAGCAATGCATACAGCTCAATCAGTGAAGCCGATACAATCGCCTTTGATGATTCCTCCGGGCGCTTTGCCGTAAGATTGCACCCCGCCGCACACACTCTGCCCTGTGCCTTTCCTGAAAAATATCCGCCCAGTGCAATCGGCAAGGATGCGGCAAAATATTGTAGTCCCACCGCGGTATCGGATATCACTTCCCCGCCCAAAATTCCGATGTTCAGCATTATCATAACCGCTATTATCAAACCGTACAGTCCTTGCGTTCCCGGAAGAAGCTGGAGCACAAGCATTTTGCCGAATTTTGACGGGTCTGCCGAAACAACCGCACTCGCCGCCTCGGAAGCAACACCTACCCCTTTCGAAGAACCCATACCCGCAAGCGCAACAGCGATTGCCGCGCCCAACACCGAAAAAAACATTCCAAAATTCATAATATTCATCCTTTCTGCGCTTTTACCCTACAACAATCCTTTTGCGGCGTCTGCACCGTCATTTTGAGAAAAATCAAAATATTCGGTATCCACCGACAGCGGCTTAAAGGCTTTTCCGCCTCCCTCATAAAACTTCCTGTAAAATTCCACATACTGAAGCCTGTTTGTATGAACATATGCGCCGAGCATATTGACCGCAAAATTAAGCGCATGTCCGAAAACCGCCACCACAACAAACATTACGGCACCCGCAATCGAATTTCCTCCAAGCGATGCTAAAACATTCACAACCGTTGCTATTACACCTGTCGCAAGTCCCAGTGCCATAAGCCTTGAATAGGAAAGTATATCCCCGGCAAAGCTTGTGATATCGTACAGACTCAAAATACCATGCATAACACTTTTAATGACCGACCCTCTGTTTCTTCCTCCGCCCCACGCGGCGATAATAAGCCCCGCGCAAAACAAAGCTGCACCAAATATAAAAACTGCGTTTAATCCGAAAACTTTTCCCCCGGAACCTATTGCGGCTCCGACTATCACCGCTATCCATGACATACCGTCAAAAAACGCACCGCGACAATCGCCGTTTTTTATATCCCGTACACATTTAAGCACAAGCGCCGTTACTATATGCACCGCGCCGAACAGTGCCGAAATTATAAGAAGCTCCAGCGCATGCTCCACAGGGTCTAAAAAAAACGGTTCAATTCGAGCTCTGCCATTACCGAAAGTTTTGGAAACGGTGCTTATAAGGTCTCCGAAAAAGCTGCCGTAGGCTATCCCCCAAAGTGTTGTGGAAACACCACAAGCAAAGAACATTTTAAAGTTTTTTCGGCGCGTGGGCTCCAAAATTTTCGAAAAACCCAAAATCCCGCACGAAATCATCATAAGAAGTCCGTAGCCCGCGTCGGAAAACATCATTCCGAAAAACCAATAATAAAACGCAGCCATTGCGGGGTTCGGGTCGATATCCCCACCTGATGGCATACCGTAACTCTTTGTAATCCCCTCAACAGGCGAAACAAATCCGTTGTTTTTAAATGCCGTCGGAAGCACCTCATCCTCCCTCGGTATTTCCTCACTCACTGCACCTCCCCGCTCTTCCACAGCTTTTTTAAAGTGCTCCGCCCGCTCCTTTGGTATATATCCCGTCAAAATATATATTTTTTCGCTTTTGTCCGCCTTAAGCCGCGCGGTTATTCTTTCCTTTTCAAGCAAAATCACATCGCAGTAAAGTTCAATATCCCGTCGCATGCCGGACAATGTGTGCATTTCTTCCAAAAGCTCCGCCTCGTTTTTCAGAAGCTTGTTTTTCTCCTCCCAAAGGTGTAGAGCTTCATTCTTGGGGAGGACATTTTCTCCGTATTCCGCCGCAAAAAAATCTATATCTTTCATAAAATATTCTGCGGCGGCTTCATCTTGTTTCGGATAAATCAAGCCGATAAGCATACTGTCCTTTCGCCTTTCGGCAATCTCGCAGAAAATCCGCGCACCGCTTTTTTGAATTTTATCCGCAATCTCCGTGTCCGAAATTCTTTTGCACTTTCCGATAACAGAGCGCGTATAAACGGTTTCCTCCCCCAAAATAAGGGTATCAAACGCGGCATACTCCCTTATAATATCCGTTTTCTTTCGATTTTCATCAAGCCTATGGCGAATTTCGCCGATTTTCCTTTTACAGTCAAGAATTTCCGCAATCTCCGCTTTTGCCCTGTATCTCATCTTTTCCGCTTCAATTCTCGATACGTTTCTTTTCCGTTTGAAAAATCCCTTTTTCTCGGGAAAAAATTCGGACAGTACCGAAATTGCCGCCCGGGCATTTTTCAGTCTTTCCTCTATTTGCATTTTTTCCGCACCGGCTCTTTCCTTGCCGATTATCTCCATAACGGCGTTTTTTTGCAGAAAATCCATCATTTCATCCATTCGTTTTTCCGGTACATACACCGCCACCTTACAGGTTTTGACTATCATCTCATCACCCGCCTTAAAATCACGTTCGCCGCCGTTTTTGCCGCCCTTTCGCTTATACTTTCATAAAATTCTTTTTCCGCATCGAAAGCGGCTTTCGCCGCCGTTTTCCCTTTGCTTTCCAGCTGTTCAATCCGCTCCTTTGCGTATCTTAATTCCTCATTACGTTCTGTGGAAAGCTTTTTAGCAAACTCTTTTTCAAGACGGTCAATTTTTTCCGCCTCCGCTTTTTCCCGCGCCTTCGCCTCACGTCTTGCATTATCGATTATCTCCGACGCCATTTTTTCCGTAGCTTTGATCTTTTTGATTGCTTCCTTTGACATACCTCATCACCTTCTATTTTTTATTTTGACTTAAACCTCCAAAAAATATGTATTTCATTTTTTAACTCACTATTTTTGCACATCGGCTCGCCCCGCTTCATATAATATAACTGAATATTATCAGAATTGCCTACAGGCGGAACGGAGTTTTTTATGTATGCTGTTTCATGTATAGCGAATTTTAAAGAAAATTTCACAAAAAATCTTCCATACTGCAAATTACTGCATGAACAAATAAGCGCGGCACGCGATTTTTCTTCGGTTGGCGAACCTTTTATTGCGGAACATGCATCGCTATGCGCCTCAAAACCCGATTGCCTTATCACAAAAATATGTGAGGGCTACCAGTTTACAATTGCTTTTTTCGGGGAACTTTGCGACACTTACAGCCTCAAAAATACGCTTACCTCCTGCGGCTATCGTTTTACCTACGGCAGTGATGCCGAGCTTGCCCTCTATGCCTACATTCATTTCGGCAAGAACTGCGTTATAAAATTTTCGGGTTCCTTTGCTTTTGTTGTTTATGATTCCATGCGCAGGCAGATTTTTGCGGCAAACGACCCCATTTCCTCAATCCCTTTGTATTACGGGCAAATTCGTGACAGTACCGTCATATGCACCTGCATAAACGGAATACTTGACCACCCCGATATGCGTGCCCGCATCTCCGGAAACGGTATCAATTGCCTGCTTTGCGCCGCAAAGGATAGCGCAGACGACATTTTTGAGGATATTTTCACTCTCAAGCCGTCCCACACCTTAAAAATTAAAGAAAGCGGAACTACCGTGTCCGAGTACGTACCAAAAAGCGATACCACCCGCGGTCTTGTCCCATACGGCTCATTTTTCTTTGCAAAAGAGCCGCCGCACGAAACCTCTGCAGTACTTGTCGGCGATGAAAACGAAGGGGAGCTTTTACAGCTTTTATCCGCGCGTGCCGCAAAGGATTTTTTGAAAGTTTCGGCATATTCCTTTACGTTGCCCTCACTCAGACACCACTCCTCCGTTTCCTATCTGCCGCTGACACTTGACGAAAGCTCGGTATATGCGGCGCTTGAAAGCTGTGTTTTGTCCTGCGGTGTTCCTGTGCTCTCAGAAAGCGATTATCTTTTTGCCACCGCCTTTAAGCAAATTAACGACTACAGCAGACCGCTTGCGGTAATCAGACCGCTAAAACCCTCCGTTTCACGCATTCTTTCCCGCTTTTTTTCGGAGGGAGATTGTCTCTTTCCTCAAGTAGCGGAAACGCTGTGCGGTACGCTTCCGCCAATATCCACACCCCTTAACATACCTTTTATGCTCTCGCAGAATTTAAGTGTTATCCCGATAACACCGCTTTTAACCCCGCCGCACAAAGCAGATACTCCCTCAATCGTTCAATCTCCCGCACAAAGCTTTATTCGAAGAATTTTTCTTGATATAATTTCGAAAAACAATTCTCCCATAAGTGCGTTTTTTAAGAAATCCGCACTTTTAAAGCTTTATGAAAGCGGCTTGGATGCCGAAAACTGCGGTCTTTACGAATTTGAAATTATGAGCTACATAATTAAATTAAACATTTGGTTTGAAAAATACCGTCCGCGTATAATCTAAGTGCGCGGCAACGGAACACTTATCCCGCTATCCTCCGCCCGCGTCACGTAAAACCGCGGTTTTTTTCCGCAATATTTTCCGCAATTCTCGCCAAGAATGTGCATAAACGTATCTACTCGGCTGTTTTTCACAACGGAAAAAATTCCGCCGCCGGGCAAAATACCGCTTCCGTATGTTTCGCCCGTCCGCACCGCCTCATCAAAAATCCGCTCTGTGGCACGTAACTTATTTTTCCGTATAACCTGTTCCGTCTCCGCGTTAAGCGCCGCACCGAACCCCTCAAAATCTCCGCGTCGAAGTTTTTCCGCCCCTACTCTCAATGTGCCCGTATCCGCTTTTTTGAGCACTTTTCTTTTTTCACCAAACTCGCACAGTACGATTTTCACCATATCGTCCGAAAAGGGCAGATAGTGCACAGCCTTTCCGTCAAAAAATATTAGGAAATTCTTTTTGGACAGTACCGTCGGCATAATTTCTTCCGCACAAAAAAACAGTTTTATCATCTCACCCGACTCAGGAACATTACGGCAAAAGCTTGAGAGTGCCGGCAAAAGCATGATACTTCTTTCATGCATAAGTTCCGAATTATATGACAGAAGTATATCCGCACCGCCGACCTCTGCTCCGCACCTTTTTGCCGAAAGAAGCAATCTTGCGATTTCATTATCCTTATTGTATTCCAACTCCCGGCTGTTACAAGCAAACTGCTCCGTGGAATCGGAAAATCGCACAACAACTCTTTTATCAGCTCTCACCGAAAGAGCGGCACATCCGCCAACCGATACACTGCACCCCAGATACATCGGAGGCTGTGAGAAAAAAATTATCGTTTTCCCGCTAAAAAATATTTTTTCACATTTTCTATCATATCTTTTTTCAAAATCCGTACATATTTTTTTGTAGTCCATTTCCGCTCACACCCCGCTTTAAAATTGAGTTTATCCCCTTAAAAAATATTCTTTGTTTCGTTATAATTATTCTCCGTTTTGCATAGAATTATTTAGTAAGTGTACAAAAACATTGACAATTTGAAAATATTTGATTATAATGTATAGGACACTCAAAATGACAAAGCTGCATTTATTATATAGAAAGGAAGTTTTTTTAAAATGGCAGAAACGAAAGAAATTCTTTTGACAAGAATAGGCATGAATGCGCTGATATCAGGACTCGAGTATTTAAAAACCGAAAAAAGAAGCGAAATTACAGAAAAAATCAAGACAGCACGCGGCTTCGGAGATTTATCGGAAAATGCCGAGTATGATGAAGCAAAAAACGAACAGGCAGAGGTTGAATCCAAAATCAACCAACTGATGAATATGCAAAAATACGCAAGAACAATCGGCGATGATGAAATTGCCGACGGCAGTGTATGCATCGGCAACAGCATAGAAATTCAAGAGGTCGGTGAGGACGAAATTGAAAAATATGCGGTAGTCAGCGCGGACGAGATTGAAATGTATGCTATATTGAATTCCGATATGGATGACGTGTTGCTTTCGGCAAATTCACCTGTCGGCAAGGCTCTTTTGGGACATACCGCAGGCGATACCGTTTCGGTTGAAACACCTGCCTGTACCATTGATTTTGTAATCAAGGATGTATATAAGTACACAGAATAATCAAAAAATGGGATAAGAAAAATTCGATTCGCTAAAAATGCATTTATCGATTCGTACATTTTCCTATCCCATTTAAATTTTCAAAACAAAAAATGCGGCGTAAAAACTTGTTTTTTACACCGCATTTTTAATAGTTTGATTAGTTAAGTTCTGCGAAATACTTAATTGTTCTTACCATCTGGCTTGTGTATGAATTCTCGTTATCATACCAAGAAACAACCTGTACTTCATAAAGATCGTCAGCAACCTTTGATACCATTGTCTGAGTTGCGTCAAAGAGTGAACCGTATCTCATTCCGATAACGTCTGAAGATACAATCTGATCCTCGTTGTAGCCGAAGCTCTCGGAAGCAGCTGCCTTCATAGCCGCATTGATTCCGTCAACTGTAACGTCTGTACCCTTAACAACTGCTGTAAGGATTGTTGTTGAACCTGTCGGAACCGGAACTCTCTGTGCAGAACCGATGAGTTTGCCGTTGAGTTCAGGAATTACAAGACCGATAGCCTTTGCCGCACCTGTTGAGTTAGGAACGATGTTTGCCGCACCTGCTCTTGCTCTTCTCAAGTCACCCTTTCTGTGCGGACCGTCAAGAATCATCTGGTCGCCTGTGTAAGCGTGAATTGTTGACATGATACCCGACTGAATCGGAGCATAATCGTTAAGAGCCTTAGCCATAGGAGCCAAGCAGTTTGTTGTGCATGAAGCTGCTGAGATAATTGTATCGTCAGCTGTTAATGTATCTTCGTTTACGCTGAATACAACTGTAGGAAGGTCATTTCCTGCCGGAGCTGAAATAACAACCTTCTTAGCACCTGCATCGATGTGAGCCTGTGATTTAGCCTTTGAGCAGTAGAATCCTGTACACTCCAAAACTACATCAACGCCGATTTCACCCCAAGGAAGGTCCTTAGCGTCCTTTTCAGCATAGATTGTGATTTTCTTTCCGTCAACAGTGATTGAACCCTCGCCTGCTTCTACTGTGTGCAAGCCTTCGCCGAGTCTTCCGCAGTATCCGCCCTGAGCGGTATCATACTTCAAAAGATTTGCGAGCATTTTCGGATCTGTCAAATCGTTGATAGCAACAATTTCATATCCCTCTGCACCGAACATCTGGCGGAATGCCAAACGGCCGATACGACCAAAACCGTTAATTGCAACTTTAACTGCCATGTTAAAAGTCCTCCAATACATAAAATATTTTAAACAAGAAAAAACCATTCCTTGCTTATCTTACTATATTTTACACCAAAAATGCAAAATATACAAGCCCATTCCGTTAATTTTTTCACATTTTTTTAATTTTTTGCAAATTTTGCATAAAAAAGCGCGGATATGTACCGACAAATTATAAATTTATGATACCAAAAGCGAAAAAGCCTGCCTCCGTCTTTTTCGGAGCAGGCTTTTGTTTTCTTGTCCCTTTACGGGTCGGACCTTGAATCGCTCAAGTATTTTACCATTGCGCAAATCATCTTTTTCTCTTCGTCGTTCAATCCGCTTATATCAAGCATATCTCGGTTATCCGTTCCCAGCAGGTAATCCACCGACACGCCGAAAAAATCCGACAGCATTACCAACGATTGAGCATTGGGATAGTTTATCCCCATTTCCCACGCATTTATAGTTGCCCTTGTTAAGTTCATCTGCTTTGCAAGGGAATTTTGGCTGATACCGTTGCGCTTTCTTAATCCTTTTAATATTTCGCTGAATTTATACATAATTATCACCTTATGATAACTATACTATACAATTTTAGAATTAATAATATCAACATTTGCATAATTTTATTGACAGTTTCTTTTTTTTGTGTCATAATAGCCTTAGAAAGAAACGGGAGGTGCCGAATGTTTAAGAAATGTATTTCCTGCATAAAAACCGAAAACGGGTATTTCTGCACACTTTGCGGCAAAGCAATCGATTATACCCATTATAAAAAGTTTTGCCGCCGCATGAGAGCGTGCCCGCGTTACAGGCACTGCCTTTCGGAATATAAACGTCTTGTCGGCATAATCAAAAAAAATCGTCATTAATTATTCTTATCTCATCTTTTTTGTTTTATTTTATGATTTTTTGCCAAAAAAAGCTCAAAAACTATTCCAAAATCTCAAATTTGTGTTATAATGTATTTGAAGAGGAATACCCTCTAATCTGTTCAAAGGAAGAAAAAATAGTGAAAAAACGTTTACTGTTTATCACGGGAGCCGTTGCCGTTACCCTGTTCATATTCGGCAACTCACTTCAAGATGCCGCCGAATCCTCCGCGGCAAGCGGAGGGATTGTGGACACCGTTATGCATATTCTTGCATATTTGGGCTTTGCTCCCCGCCGCGACATTATTGTTTTTGCGGTGCGCAAAACAGCGCATATAACGGAATTTGCCGCACAAGCGGTTATGCTTGCCGGGTGCTTTGATTTTCCGTATCGGCGCAGAATAATTTATATATTGTTTTTCGGTCTTTTTACCGCATGCACTGATGAATTTATACAGCTTTTCTCCGACGGCCGCGCCGGGATGATACAGGATGTTTTTATAGATTTTACCGGAACCGTTCTCGGCACCGTATTTGCCGGAATTTTCCGCCGTATTTTTAAAAAAATAAACCGAGGGGGTTAGAAAATGGATTTACCGACCTTTATCCAAATAGCATATCTGCTTAATTTTATTATTATAGTAACACTGGTATTTTTCCAGCGCCGCAACCCTATTTCCTCCATGGCGTGGATATTGTGTCTGCTTCTTCTGCCCGCTGTGGGCGGAGTGCTTTTCCTTATTTTCGGCGTGGGCATAAAAGCATACACAAACAAAAAGTACATGGAAAAGCTCGAAATAAACGAAAAATCGGTTTTAAACAAACAAAAACAACTTATTTTGAAACAGCGAAACAGCGAATATTCCGGCTTAATAAATTATTTTTTAAACTGCAATTGTGTCTACTGCCAAAATAATTCGGTTGAAATTTTCACCGATGCTCAAAAAAAATACGAATCCCTGTTTGAGGATATAAAAAATGCCCGCGAAAGCATAAACATACTTTATTTCATAATACGAAACGATGTCATCGGTAACCGTCTTATTGACATTTTGTGTGAAAAAGCCCGCCAGGGCGTTAAAGTTCGCCTCATGTATGACGGTTTCGGCTCCATTCTCACCCCGCGCAGACTTTTTGACAGGCTAAGACGTGAGGATGCAAGCGAAGTTGCGGAATTTTTTCCGGTCAGAATTTTCTCGATGTCTAAGATAAATCACAGAAACCACCGCAAAATCGTTATTATTGATGATAAAACCGCATATCTGGGCGGCATGAACATCGGCGACGAATACATGGGTAAGAGCAAAAAACGGTCGCTCCCCTGGCGCGACACACACATACGTATAGAAGGCTCCGCGGTCGAATATGTACAACGGTGTTTTGCCATGGATTGGGAATTTTCCACCGGCAAAAAAATCCCCGCAAAAACTCCCGCATCGGTAAACTCGGGAAGCACCGACATGCAGATTGTGGCTTCCGGCCCCGATTCGGAAAACGAGGAAATCAAATGCGGCATGATTAAAATGCTTTACGACGCCAGAGACCACGCTTATCTTCAAACACCGTACTTTGTACCGGATGAATCCTTTCTTGCCGCAATCAACGCAGCGAAGCACTCCGGCGTGGATGTACGCGTGATGATTCCCGGCGTTCCGGATAAAAAATACGTATATCACACCACCATGTCATATGTGGGTGAGCTTCTTGAAGCGGGAGTTCGCGTGTACCTTTACCCCGGATTTATACATTCAAAAACCTTAACAGTGGATGACAGCATATGCACCGTAGGCAGTACCAATGCTGATATACGCAGTTTCCGCCTGCTGTTTGAGCTTAACGCGTTCATGTACAGTACGGAAAAATCCACGGAATGTAGGCAAATTTTTGAAAAAGATATGTCGATCTGCCATGAGCTTACTCTTGACGAATACAAAAAACGCGGAATAATAAAAATACTTAAGGAAGGCTTTTTCAGACTATTCTCACCCATTATGTAGGGAGGTGCAATTGTGAAAAAAATTTTATGCATGCTTCTTTCGGCAATAATGCTTACGCCCGCCATTTCGGCGCAATCACCCATTTCGGATTATGTACAAGCCGCACTTTCGGAGGGCATTGTCTCCGGCGACGAAAACGGAAATATCGGCGCGGATAAATTCGCCACTCGTGCGGAATTTGTCTCTATGCTTACACGTTTTTTGAATATAAGCGGCGGAATGAACGTTTTTCCCGATATAAGCCGAGATGCGTGGTATGAGCCCTCATTCTCTGCGGCATACCATTACGGATTGATTTCGGGTTATGCCGACAAAAATGCGCACCCAAATGAGCTTATTACCCTTGTTGACGCACAATCGGTTCTGTCCCGTGCCTTTGATACGGCTGTTGTCATATCTCAAGATAAGCCCTCAAGCTACGTTACCAAAGGCGAGATTTTAAAGACAATGTTTGACTATGACATGCAAAGCACGTCTTTGCTTCGTTTTATAAACGGTTATCCGCGTCTTTCTCACGATGGACTCTTTAACCGTATTTCAATCGATATAAAAACAAACAAGCCTTGCACCGTATATTATTCTCTTTCAGAAAATGACACGCCCGCTTCGGGTAATTTTTCCGAGCTGTGCAAGATTTCCGACACCCGCAATGCGGTATCCGCCTCAATCGGCGCGTCTCTTTCGCATAAATATGACATTTACTTAAAAGCTGTCTCAACCGGCGACATCACGCAGTGCACGGCGGTATTAAAGGATGTCAGCCCATTTGCCATAGCTTCGGGAAACGGAAGCGAGGCTATGCCGTATATTATATACACCGCTCAACAGCTTGAGCAAATTTCCGCAAGACCCGACAAACATTATCGTCTCGGCGCCGATATAAAGGATGTTGGCGATTGGGACGGAATCGATGACTTTTTCGGTACTTTTGACGGCGGCGGCTATCAAATAAGCGGAATAGTCATTGACAACGGAAGCGAAGATGCCGGTCTTTTTAAAAAAATTTCCGGTGGAACCGTTAAAAATCTGTCGGTGCATGCGGATATCAAAACCAAGAAAAATGCCGGTATAATCGCTGGTCAACTCATCGGCGGAAGTATATCGAACTGCACCGTTTCGGGGACGGTCGCCTCATACAGCGCCTCCGCAGGCGGTATTTGCGGTCAAAACACAGGCTATATAACAAATTGCACCGCGGCACCTTACTCGGTTGCTTCCTCTTCATACGCAGGCGGTATTTGCGGTCAAAATGACGGCAGAATTAACAGCAGTATTGCCGCCTCAACCATAACCGCGGCAGACCTTTACACCGGCGGAATAAGTGGCATAAACCGTGGAAGCATAACCTCCTGCATTTCCGCTTGCATGACCATATATGACACGCTTTCTGCCCGAAGCGGGCGGCTCACTTCCAACCAAAAAGGCGGAACAATATCTAATTCCTATTGCTACAAGGATGTTAATTCAAACAAGCCTTACCAAGAGCCAAATCCTTCTGATACAAGCGGCGGCGATGTATCATGGGATGAACTTTGCGACAGTGATTTTTATGCAGAAGCGGGCTTTGATACCGGCGAATGGCGCATGCCGTCCGATAATTTCCGCCTGATTTCTCCGAAAAGCGCGCCCGTGCCCTATCTCGTCCCCGGCGAGACCGTTTATTCACCCGCACCCGTATCAAGTGCGGCTCAACTCAGAGCAATTGATGAAAACCCCTCGGGGCATTTTATACTGACCGGAAATATTACTCTCGGCACACCGTGGAAAACCATCTGCCGCGACGGCTTTTCGGGAAGCCTCGATGGGAACGGATATACCATATACAATTTGCACTTAAAAGGAGACTCCGGAATGTTCTCGAACATTACCGGCGGAACCCTGCGCAATCTTACGCTCAGCGGTGTCAGTGCCGCCCCCTCCGCCTCCGGCGGCGTGCTTTCCGCCTGCAACTACGGATATATACTGAATTGCAGTGTTGACGGAAAAATCGAAACAAAAAAAAGCGGCTATGTCGGCGGAATCTGCGGTGAAAACCACGGCAGAATCGACGGTTGCACCTCCGACATGGATATTTCGGTAAAAAGCAACAATGTTACCGCCGGCGGAATTTGTGCCGAAAACAGCGGTCTTATCACAAATTCCGTCTACCGTGGAACCTTATCCTGTGAAAGCAAAAATGCCGTATTGGGTTCTGCCGCCGGGTATAATATAGGCGGCGATATTTTCTCCTTTTCCGCAACTTCAAGCATTTCAGCCAAAACTGCCTCCGGATATGTAGGCGGTGTATGTGGAATTAACGAGGGCGGCAACATTTACAAATCATTCTCCTTAGGCGCACTTTCAACCGAAAGCTGTGAAAGCATATATATCGGTGGAATAAGCGGGCTGTCCCAAAATTCAGCTGTATATAACTGTTTTTCCGCCTCGGATATTTACACCTCCTCGATTTCGGGATATGCCGGAGGTATTTGCGGATATCTCTCCGAAGCAAATGTACAAAACACATATTCCTCGGGCACGGTTACCGCAATCGGTGAGATGTTCGCGGGTGGTATTTGCGGATATTCGGAAAACGGTTTTGTAATGCAAAACGTCGCGCTTAATCCGTCAATAAACGGCAACGGACGCTTAGGTGCAATAATCGGTAATTCAACTTTCGGAGAAACCGGTGATAATTTCTGCTCGGATTTGCTCATGATTAATTCAAAACATGTCTATGGAACAGTTGCCGGCGGCGAAATTAAGAGTATGGACATCTTAAAAACCTCCGATTTCTATTTTGCGCCTCTTTCCGCAGGCGGTGTTCTCGGCTGGGAATGTAGCGAAAGCGGTGAAGCACCTTGGGGCAGCACAGCACTTCGCGGATATTCCTTTCCGCATCTCCTCGGAGTTCGCGGTCAGGATAAGCTGAAAATGCCATCATACAAATAGTACGCAAATCAAAAAAGCCGAGCTGTGGAATGTCAGAACTTAATCCGACATCCGCCGCTCGGCTTAAAATTTTATTTTGATAAAAACATCCAATCTGCAGCCTAAATCAAATGGTGCCATTTTCAGAAAAATTCCGCAAGATTTATAACACTTGTTCCCCGCGTTTTTGCCATTTCCAGGGTTTGCGCCGAGCCACTGTAGCGGTTCACCACATACGCAATTCCGCATGAGGATGCACAAACCATTGCCGCGTTGCGCTTTTTCATACATCCCTTTTCATATTCTCTGCGGCTTATATAGCATACTTTATCCGCCGCTTGCTTTATTGCGGCATATATTTCGCGGTCGCGTTCACTCCACCGCAAGTCCTGGTCGGTACACGGCAGATAAAGATGCAACTGTATATTTTCATATATGCTTCTCATTCGAATAACCGCCTCCGCCGCCATCGTATCAAATCCCAATGCACCGCCGGCGATAAAAACCGTTACATTTTCACGTATTTTATTTTCAATTTCCAAAAACAACAGCTCGGTAAGCCGACTCCTGTTTGCCGCACTTATTATACGATGTCCCGTAAAAAAACACGTTTTAGGCTCGTTAATGCTCATATCATCTCTCCGATAAGGTCATTCATATCATACATTCCGACGGGCTTATCCTTAATGAACTTTGCCGCCTTGATACTGCCTACCGCAAAAACCTCCTTTGAGGTTGCCTGATGTGCAAGGGTTATAACCTCGTCCTGACCCGCAAAAATCACCTCATGCTCGCCCACAATACTTCCGCCGCGAACAGAATGTATTCCAATCTCGCGCTTTGTACGCTTTTTGCGCACGCTGTGACGGTCATAAACATATTCCGGTGCGATGCTCAGCACCTCGGAAATGCCATCCGCAATTGCAAGTGCTGTTCCACTCGGTGCATCTATTTTTTGATTATGGTGCTTTTCCAGAATTTCGATATCAAAATTTCCCTCCAAAATTGCTGTTGCCTTTTTTGCAAGCGCAATCAAAAGATTGATACCCAGACTCATGTTTGCGGAAAAAAATACCGGGATTTTTTCAGCGGATTTCGTCATTTCCGCTTTCTGCTCCTCCGAAAGTCCCGTTGTTGCAACAATAATCGGAATATTTCTTTTTTGAGCCAGTGCCAAAACGCCCGAAAGAGCCGACGGATGCGAAAAATCGATTATCACATCCCCCTGCGCATCGCAGGATGCCGCATCGGTAAACACCGGATATTCATTTTCCAAAAAATCATTTATGTCGATACCCGCCGTTATACGGCACTCGCTGTCCTCTTCCGCAAGGCGAGTTATTACTCTGCCCATTTTTCCGTTACATCCGCTTAAAATAATATTCGTCATTGGTTTTATCCCCTTACAGCTTTTTTACACCGTATTCTTTCAAAGATTTTTTAAGAGCTTCCAAGTTTTTCTCTTCCATTTCGCAAAGCGGAAGCTTAAGCGGTCCCACCTCATAACCGAGAATGTTCATAGCGGTCTTTACCGGTATCGGATTAACCTCGATAAACAAATTGTTGATAAGCTCAAGCATTTCAAGCTGAAGCTCCAGCGCCTTTTCAACCTTTCCCTCAAGGTAGCATTCACATATATTGTGAGTTTCCTCCGGAAGAATGTTTGCCACAACCGAAATTACTCCCTTTCCGCCTGCCGACATAACCGGCACAATCATATCGTCGTTGCCGGAATATATATACAACTCAGGTACTTCGCGCTTTATCTTCAGCACATAGCCGATATCTCCGCTCGCTTCCTTGATAGCTACGATATTATCAACCTTGGCAAGCTCCTTAAGCGTGTCTACGGCAATATTTACGCCCGTTCTTGACGGTACGTTATACAAAATCATAGGAATCGAAATTGCCTCAGCAACCGCCTTATAATGTGCGATAAGTCCTTTCTGCGTAGCCTTGTTGTAATACGGCGTTACACACAAAACGCCGTCACATCCGTATTTTTCAGCCTCCGCCGAAAACTCAACAGCATGCTCGGTATCATTACTTCCCGTTCCCGCAATTACGGGAATTCTGCCCGAAACTGTATCTACGCAGTGCTTTATAACCTCCAGATGTACATCATCCGGAAGTGTGGAAGCCTCCCCGGTAGTTCCGCATATAATTATTGCATCCGTCTTGTTTTTAACATGCATTTCCAAAATTTCGTCCAACTTTTCGTAGTTGGGCGTTCCATCCGCATTAAAGGGAGTTATCAGCGCAACACCCGAACCGGTAAACGGCAGCTTTTTCATAATCAAACCATTCCTTTCAAAAATCAATCCATATATCCCTTTTTAGTGAGAAGCTCTGCCAAAAGCAGTGCGCCCCCCGCGGCACCGCGGAGCGTATTGTGTGAAAGGCACACAAACTTATAATCATACTGCTTGTCGGGGCGAAGTCTGCCGATTGAAACAGCCATACCGCCCTCAAGCATTCTGTCCGCTTTTGCCTGAGGTCGGTCGTTCTCCTCAAAATAGTGCAGGAACTGCTTAGGTGCATGTGGCAGAGCATAATCCTGCGGCTCGCCCTTGAAATTCTTCCAATCCTCTTTAATCTGTTCGATTGTGGGGGTATTTTCAAAGCTTACAAACACAGCCGCGGTATGTCCGTTTGATACAGGTACTCTCAGGCACTGCGTTGTGATTGACGGCTCCTCGGCATCAACTATTTCACCATTTTCCACCTTGCCCCATACCTTAAGCGGTTCAACCTCGGATTTTTCTTCCTCCCCGCCGATGTACGGTATAAGATTATCCACCATTTCCGGCCAGGTTTCAAAGGTTTTTCCCGCGCCTGAAATCGCCTGATATGTTGTTGCCAAAACCTTTGTAATTCCATATTTCATAAGCGGATGAAGTGCCGGCACATAGCTCTGAATCGAGCAGTTTGACTTAACCGCGATAAATCCGCGTTTTGTGCCGAGGCGCTTTCTCTGCGCTTCAATAACCTCAAGGTGCTCCGGATTTACCTCCGGAATAATCATTGGAACATCCGCTGTATGACGGTGTGCCGAATTGTTCGAAACAACCGGACATTCAAGGCGTGCATACTTCTCTTCAAGTGCCTTTATATCCTCTTTTTTCATATTAACCGCGCAGAAAACAAAATCAACCTCTGCGACAATTTTTTCCGCATCCGCTTCCGCGTCCATAACTACCATATTTGCAACCGTCTGCGGGATTTCGGTTTCCATTGCCCACTTGTTTCCCACAGCCTCGGTGTATGTCTTTCCCGCACTTCTTGCCGATGCCGCCAAAACCTTTATCGTGAACCATGGATGATTTGCAAGCAATTCTATAAATCTCTGACCTACCATGCCGGTTGCGCCTATAATTCCTACATTATAATTATCTTTCATTGTACTCTCTCCAATCTCTGCCCCTTTGGGCAACTTTCCTACCTTTATTTTTATATTATCATTTTACACATTTTATGTCAAGACCGATATGGCGTTTTATATATCATTTCGTATGATATCTTCGTATGTTTCACGCTTTACCGCAAGGCTGTCTCCCTTATCCGACAGCATTACCACCGGCGGCTTGGGTATTCTGTTATAGTTTGAAGCCATGGAATAGTTGTATGCGCCGGTTGTCAAAACAGCTATTATATCGCCCTTTTCCGGAGTTGCGATATGAACATCTTCCTGAATGATATCGCCGCTTTCACAGCACTTGCCGACTATTGTACAGCGATAATTTTTCGGCATATTCGCTTTTTTTGCATTTATAACAGTATACTCCGCATCATAAAGCGCAAATCTGGGGTTGTCGGTCATGCCGCCGTCAATTGCAACATAATTTTTGAACTTTTTAATCTGCTTAACCGTACCCACGGTATAAAGGGTCATGCCCGCATCCCCAACAATGCTTCTTCCCGGCTCCATCAGAATTTTAGGCTTTTTAAGTCCCAGCTCGGCGCATTTTACATCCATTACTTCACCCACCTCGCGGATACTGTTTTCAATATCCAGCTCGGGGTGAGAAGCCACATAGCGTACACCGAATCCGCCACCCAAATTAAGCATTTTAGGCTCAAAACCGTATTTTTCCTTTATCTCCAGCGTGAAATCCATCATGATATCCACAGCATCTATAAAGGTTTCGGCATCAAATACCTGAGAACCCACATGACAGTGATATCCGCAAAGTTCTATTGACTTATATTCCAGCGCCTTGCCCACAAATTCATGTGCCTGACCTGTCGCAATCGCCATACCGAACTTTGAATCCACATTACCTGTCGCAATCTTTTTGTTTGTGTGCGTATCTATTCCGGGCGTTATGCGCAGAAGAACCTTTTGTATTTTTCCTTCCTTTTCCGCTGCTTCGTTTATCGCCTCAAGCTCGCTGTAGGAATCCGCCACAAAATATCCGATACCGTTTTTGACAGCAAAGGCTATCTCATCCTCGGTTTTGTTGTTTCCGTGGAAAAACGCTCTGCCGATGTCGTACCCCGCCGCAAGCGCGGTATATATTTCGCCGCCTGAAACAACGTCTATTCCGATATCCTCTTCCGCGGCTATTTTGTATATTCGTTTAAAGCTTGCCGCCTTGCTCGCATAAATCGGCTCGGAGCTGTTTCCGAAATATTTTTCCATAGCTCTTTTGTAGGTACGCATTTTTTCGCGGATTTTATTTTCATCCATCAAATAAAGCGGCGTACCGTATTTTTCGGCAAGTTCCGACGTATCAAATCCCGCAAACGTCAGCACTCCCTTTTCGTTTGTGTCAATGTTGTTGCAAATATGCACCTTTAATTCCTCCTACCTGTTATCGTTTTGGGCATTGCATAAAAAAATGACAGCCCGTTGGCAGGCTATCATTGTAATTCTGAACAAAAGCAAAAAAACGGATAGCTCTCCGCGCACCCTGCGCGACAGCAAAGCAAATCTTATTTCACTTTGCCGGAGCGGTCTTTGACATGACCGTCCTCGGCACCCGCACCTTTCCGCACGGCGGCATCACATTTGTCACTGCTATATCCGCCGGGTACTGATTGCGAAGCGCACCTCTACCAATACACTGTTTGTCATTATATCACAAACAATTCGCTGTGTCAAGATTTTTTATAAAATATCCCATCCTTTTGAGAATTAGTTTGGTAATTAGCCCCTTTGGGGGCAAAAAGCACTGAGCTCACCCGTTTTCAAAACACCGTCCGCTTTTTACGCATGTGCCGTTATCCAAATTTTATATCGGCGCCGCCGAACATGCAGAATCCGTTTATCGTAAGTGTGACATTTTCAGCGTTGATTTCCCGCACCGTCCTTTTGTCGCTTATACCGCCGAACAGACAAAAAGTATTTACCTTTACATTGACGTTTTCGGGGACAATAATATCCGCACCGCCGAATACGCATAAAAGCTCCAATCGGCTTCCGTCCTTAATTTTCGCATCGGTAAGATTGCATTTTGTTCCGCCAAATACGGCCCCGACCTTTGCAACCGTAATCTCCTCATCCGCATAATCATCGGCCTGTGCGTTTAAGATTTTTACGTTTTCCTCATTACCCGATTTTTTGGATGAAACCGTCTTTATAATCAGCTTTATGCCCAAGCATATAATGACAATGGGCACAATCGTCTCCCATACCGTCTCATATTCAAATACATCCCTTGCCGCCAAAAGAAGCAGGATTCCGCAAACAAGTCCGACAAAGCTTGACAGCTTTTCCTTATTGTTTACAATTCCGCCCAGGCAAGGTATGATGATGAACAGTGTCCACCAGCCATTAAGGGATATTTTTGCATCGGTTATTCCAAAGGTGTTCAAAATACAAACCGTTCCACTCGCGATTAATATTGCTCCCAAAAAGCATCCAAATACTTTTTTCATCAATTATCCCCTCCGTTTTTTTGCGGGCTTCCCCGTATTGATTTTTTTCGCGTCGGATTTTAAAAGCATAGCCGTACCGGTAAATTCTCTTGTAAGCATGTCCGATATTTCCTCTTCCGTATATTCATATACGCCCATTGCGGACAGGGTGGCAAGTCCGAAAGTGAATATCCATACCTGTTCAAACAGCATACGCGCGTCATCATTTGAAAATCCGTAGTCCTTTGCGATTATAGCGGTACACTCATTTTCAACGCTCTGAAGCCGCATTGTTGCTTCGGGATTTTTACGAATGAACAAAAACTCGAACAACCTCGGCTCCTTTGTCGCAAAGGATATAATTTGCATACCCACTCGCTTAAATGCCGGAGTGTACTCGGCAAAATTTCCGGCATATTTTTTGAACATTTCAACTCCCGCATCCGTTACCCGATTTTTTAAGTCCTCCATATTTTCAAATGCGGTAAAAATCGGTCGTGACGATGTTTTGAGCCTATCTCCCAGCTCCCTTGCGGTAAGCGCGTCCACACCTTCCTCTCTCACTATGTCCAGCGCGGCTTTTGCTATTTCTTCTCTTGTATATTTCGGTTTTGGCGGCACACTAATCCCCCCCTTTTTTATAATGCAACATAAGTTGCATAACATTCGTTTTATTATATCATATTGCTCAGTTTTTGTCAACAATAAAATGCATCCGACTTTTCCCGTTTTCCGAATATTTTTAAAACGAAAATAGGCTGTAAAAAAACAACGTTCTTTTACAGCCTATTTTGCACTGTTTATTCTCTTAAATGAAGCGCCGTTAAAGCCGCGGCTGATTAAACATCATTATTCCTTGCTCACAAAAATTATGGGCATGTAATACAAACCGCTGTCGATACCGTACAACCCCGTACCGTTTAATACTGGATAAATATACAGCGTTCCCTCTCCGAAGCACAGCTTATCATTTAACATCGAAAATAAACCGATTACTTTAACCATTGTTATTTAATCTTGTTTTCGTAATCTTCAATCATTTTCTTAACCATCTGACCGCCGATTGAGCCTGCTTGTCTTGCTGTTAAGTCGCCGTTATATCCCTGCTTCAGGTTTACACCGACCTCGTTTGCAGCTTCCATCTTGAAGTTTTCCATAGCCTGCTTTGCTTCAGGTACTGAAATTTTTGATTTGCTCATTGTTCTTCCTCCATACTTTTGAGCCCGAAGGCTCGCTTAATCTCTATCTAAAGCAACCGCCTTGCTAACGGTTACATTGCTATTTTGTGATATTATCAGCAAAATATAACTATAAGATTTTTCCATATTTGAACGTATTTTCCGGAAGAATTTTATTTAAAAACAGCGTAAAGCGTAAATTTTAAACTTCAAAAATCCGTCTCGCCCGTGCATGCAAAAGCAGAAGCACGGCAACGCATATTACAAGCTCGGGAACCATGTAAGACGCCTGATATCCCAGAGAATATATCCATGGATTTTGTCCCTCCGGCGCATATTCCGCGAACAGCATCGCTCCGCTTATCAGCGAAGAAACAAATCGTGCACCTACTCCGACACAGCTTCCAAGCAAAATTCCAAATGTATTTTTCTTAAAAAATCCGGCAATTCCCACCGCACCGAACGCAACAATGTAATCCAAAAAAATCGATGCCGGGTGATAAATAACTCCCGCAAATGCCATTGAAATAAGTCCGTAAATCGCACCGGTTAAAATTCCCGTGCCCGCACCGCGCCTGAACGAAATCACCAAAATCGGTATCATCGTAAACGCAATCGAACCTCCCTGCGGCATTTCCCATACCTTGATAAACCCACACACAGTGGCAAGCGCCGCGCATACGGCAATTTCGGTAAGCTTTCTCGTTTTTGTCATCTTTATCATTTCCTTTCTTTTGTATGATAATACCGCAAAAGAAAAAAAGCATATCATACAGATATGCTTTTCGTTTCAATTCAACAAAATCCCTACGCTGGCATTATCCATATCAGGTTTATAGGGTCGGAATTAATCAATTCCCTCTCAGCCTGTCTACAAGCTCCCCTTTTGATTTATTTGCTTAATTTTAGCATATTTTTCACGCATTGTCAAGGTCTTTTAAATAAATATCGCGAAATTTTTCGATGACCTTTTTTTCCATACGCGAAACGTACATCTGAGACACTCCCCAGCTGTCCGCTATATCCCGCTGAGTTCGCTCCTCGTAAAATCGTTCTCTGAAGAGCTCCGCCTCGCGCTTGCTCATTTTTGCCATGCAGTATTCCATAAAATCGTGATTTTCAACCACGGTGAAGCCGTCATCATCAAAGCCGAGCATATTTGAAATACTAAGTCCGCCGTCGGTATATGCCTCGTCCTCAAGTGACTTTATAAACGCCGCATCCCCCACTCTGTATGCCTCTTCAACCGTTTCGCACGGCATGTCCAGAATTTTTGCAATTTCCTCAACGGATAAATTTTCTCCCTGCTTTTTCACCGACTCTGCCTTGCAAAACACCTCATACAGATTACGGGGAATCTTAATGCATTTTGCCTTATCTCGCATAAATCTGCGTATTTCCCCCAAAATCGTCGGGGTTGCGAATGTGGCAAAGCGCACGCCTCGGTCCGGGTCAAACCGTTCCACCGCAAGCACCACACCCATGCATGCCACCTGGTATACATCCTCAAACTCCACACCCGCACTGCTGAAGCGGTGTGCAAGAATTTTCGCCATATATGTATACTTGACCACAAGTTCATCACGTATTTTTTTGTCCCTTGTTTCTCTGAACCTTTTAAACAGCTCGTACTCTTCGGTCAATTTTTTCACTCCCGACCCAGCAAATACTGTGCAAACTTAACACCGTTATTATATTTTGCACATTCCTTATCGTCATCCTTTTTATCATCTTTCATTTTCACGACACCGACGTACAAATCAGCGGTATCCAATCCGATTTCGTTAAGCACCCGACTTTCCGCCAGGCTTATCGCGTAACCTTCGACATCTTCGCCCGCCCAAACGTCAGCACGCTCCAAGGCATCGTTTTCGACCATGATATCCGCATATTTTTTACTCATGATAAACGTATATCCCTCGGAATATCCCATTTCAAGCGTCATTTTCGTCTGCATTGCCTGCATTATCTGAGGATCGGAGTTTTCCGACATATCAAGCGTAAGAATGAATACGTCATTTTTTCCATTCCCGGTCACATCATCAACAATCCCCTCCGCCATACTCCGAATCGCAACGGAATTTTCTTCCGCCAGATTCCGCTCGGCGATAAAATCCACCTGTAAATCATATTTTGTCTGCGTGGCGCACTGCACACAACTTGTGCCTATAAGGCATGCCGCAACCAGCCCGCATACAGTATGCCATTTATAGTAATACCAAAAATACTCCCACCATGCTTTAGTAAATTTCTTTGGCTTAACTCCGTAAACTTCCATTTTACTCTCCTTTATTTTTTGTAGACGAATTCAATTGCCGCAATTCATCGGTTTCAAACCTTACTTGAAATTATTATACTTCATTTGCAAAAATTAGTCAAGGTGTACTAATTGTTTTTAACATTACGTTTACAATTGACAAATCGTAATTTTTATTTTTCGAAAACTATTGCTTTTTTACAAACACTTTGCTATAATCCGTATAAATATCTGAGATTTTTCAACTTAAACAAATGTACATTGGAGAAAAAATCATGAAACAATTATACGAAAAACAAACAGCAAATTATCCGCGGCTTTCCTGTGATAAATTTTTCGCGGATTATGACAATGAATTTTCCTTTTCCGGCATAACAGACACGTCTATGCGCTTTATCGAAAACGCACAGCTGTTAAAGCCCTCACTTTGGAAAAGATTTGTTGAACAGTTTAAGCTCCGTCCCGACTCCGACCACCGTTGGCGCGGCGAATTCTGGGGTAAAATGATGCGCGGCGCTTGCTTTGTGTATTCCTACACAAAAAATCCCGAGCTGTACCGCACACTCTCCGAAACGGTATCCGAAATGATTTCCGTTCAAGAAGAAAGCGGACGTATCAGCAGTTACAATCTTGAAACGGAATTCAAAAGCTGGGATATGTGGTGCAGAAAGTACGTTCTTTTGGGCATGCAGTATTTTCTTGAAATATGCACCGACCAAAAGCTTTACGCCGAAGTTGTCGATTCAATGTGCCGCCAAGCGGACTATATCATGAAATATATCGGTCCGGAAGAGGGCAAAATGCAAATAACCGATACAGCCGGTTTATGGCGCGGAGCCGCTTCTTCATCGATTTTGGAGCCCTTTGTTCGCCTTTACAGCATTACCGGCAAAAAGCAGTATTTCGATTTTGCTACATATATAATACGCTACGGCGGAATTGATGTCGATAACGTATTTGAGCTTGCATACGAAAACAAGCTTTATCCCTATCAATACCCAATAACGAAAGCATATGAGATGACCTCATGTTTTGAGGGTCTGCTTGAATATTACCGCATAACAGGCGAGGAAAAATGCAAAACAAGCGTTATAAACTTTGCCGACAAACTTTTGGAAAGCGACTTCACAATCGTAGGCAGTGCCGGGTGTACCCACGAGCTTTTTGACCACTCTTCGGTGCGCCAGGCAAATACAAACAACGGTCTTTTGGGGCAGGAAACCTGTGTAACGGTTACTCTTATGAAATTCATGTACCAAATGACCCTTTTAACCGGCAATCCCAAATACGCGGATGCATTTGAGTGTTCCTTTTACAATGCCTATCTCGGCGCAGTAAACACCGAGGGAAAAATCGGCGCGGCAACCCTTCCGGAGGGTGCGATATCCGAACCGCTCCCCTTTGACAGCTATTCTCCGCTCACTGTCGGCAAACGCGGCAATGCTATCGGCGGATTCTGCCTAATGCCGGATAATCATTATTACGGTTGCTGTGCATGTATTGCCTCTGCCGGTGCGGGACTTGTTCCCAAAATTGCGCTATTGTCCGCAATAGACGGCTTTGCCGTAAATCTCTTCCTGCCGGGAACCATACAATCGACAACACCCTCAGGCGGCAAAATTACCTTTGTCACCGAGACAACTTATCCTGTAAGCGGAAGCGTTAAAATAACATTGAATCTTGATACCAATGAGGAATTTGCGCTCTATATACGCAATCCTAAGTGGAGCAAAAACACACAGCTCCTTGTAAACGGCACGTCTCAGAAATCCGCGAATGGATATATCAAACTTCAAAAAACCTGGAGATGCGGTGACGTTATTGAGCTGATATTGGATATGAGAACGGAGGCAATCCGCCCCACTCCTTACGGTCATCAACTCATAAACACAAAAATACCGGTAAAATTTGCAAACTATATGGTCGCAGTATATGACGAGGAGGACCCAATCGCAAAACACCACATCGCTTACCGCCGCGGTCCGATTATTCTCGCGCAGGACAGCCGTTTGGGATATGACCTTTCCCGCCCGATTGCGCCGATTACAGACGAGGACGGTTATGCAGATGCCGCATTAACGGAGGATATCGCATATCCTCATATCGTCGGAGCCGTTATTCCACTTAAGGACGGAAAGAGCATAACTCTCAGTGATTATGCCTCCTCCGGAAAAACATGGTCAGATGAAAGTCTCATGGCAGCATGGATTTTGACCGAATAACGCGAATAATTTACATAAAAAGCGTAACGAAAAAACAGAATCTATTGCCCATACGGAATATCCTATGTGCCTTTAGGTTCTGTTTTTATGTCTTATCAGTTTCCGCACTCTACGGAAATTTCATTAAATATTTTAAGGAAGTCATCAATAGTTTGATTTTTTCGTTCCTCTCCCTTGATATCGAGAACAATTCCTCCCTCATGCATCATAACCGTCCTCGTGCCATATGCAACCGCATGACGCAGATTATGTGTAACCATCAGGGTTGTAAGACCCTTTTCCTTAACAATCTTATCGGTCAGCATCATTACAATATCGCTGGATTTCGGGTCAAGCGCCGCCGTATGCTCATCCAGTAAGAGAAGCGTCGGAGTTTGCATGGTCGCCATAATAAGAGCCAGCGCCTGGCGCTGACCGCCGGAAAGCGTTCCCGCAAGCGTTTCCATGCGATTTTCAAGTCCCATGCCCAACAGTTCCAGCTGAGCGCGGTAAAAATCTCTGCGCTTGCTGTTCAGACCCTTGGTCAAACCATATCTTTTACCCTTATTATCCGCAAGCGACATATTTTCCATAATGGTCATGGACGGGCATGTGCCCACCGCCGGGTTCTGGAACACCCTTGCAATTTTTGCCGCTCTTTTGTAATTTTTCTGCTTTGTTATATCGACGCCGTCCAAAATAACCTGTCCGTCATCCGGTTGAATATCTCCCGAGATTATGTTCAACGCCGTAGTTTTACCCGAGCCGTTGCTTCCGACAATCGCAACAAACTCACCCTTTTCAATCGTGAGGTTGAAATTTTCAAACAGCACCTTTTCATCTATTGTGCCCGCATTAAATTTTTTATTAATTCCCAAAAGCTCAAGCATTCTTTTTTCCTCCCTTCGTTTTTGAAAAAACGTTATTCAAAAGCAGTGTAAGAAGGAACAATACCGTAACCACAAGCTTTGTGTCCGAGGACCTTAGCCCGGAAGAGATTGCAATTGTAATACATGCTTTATATACAATCATTCCGAGAATAACTCCGGTTGTTACTTTCATGAATTTAAGTTTTTTGAAAACCGTAGTGCCGATAATAACAGCAGCAAGACCCATAACCATCGTTCCCGTACCGGTTGATATATCAAACTGCATGGTTCTCTGACAATAAAGCGCACCGGAAAGTCCGACAAGCCCGTTTGCGATTGCAAGACCTATAATCTTTACTTTTCCCGGATTCTGCGCAAGAGTTACAACCAATCCCTCATTATCGCCCACGCTCTTTAATAAAAATCCCGACTTTGTTTTCAAATACACATCCAGCAAAATCTTAACGACAGCCGCAATTACAAGCAGAATTATCAAATATCTGTACCGGTACAATGGATTCGTTTCCGGAATAATATCGAATATTGTGGGCAATCCCATCAAAAATTCATTCGGTGAACCTACAATACGATAATTTATCGAATACAATCCGGTCATAACCAATATTCCGGATAAAAGGTCTTTTATTTTAAGCCGGATATGCAAAAATCCCGTAACACAGCCGGCAATGATGCCTGCCGCTGCCGCCGCAATAAGGCAGAGCCACGGATTTACGCCCAATGCCACGAGAGCCGTAGAAACAGCCGCCCCCAGCGGGAAAGTTCCGTCCACCGTAAGGTCTGGAAAATCCAAAATTTTATAGCTTATGTA